>JBDRIF010000078.1:0-13137 GCA_043816125.1 bacterium | reverse complement strand
GTCCGGCATTCCGGCGGCTTTGGTAACACTTCGATCTGCACCACACAAGCAGCACCTTGGCGATTCGCCGTCCCGACACAGTCGGAACCGGTATCGCCACCGCCAATAACTACAACTTTCTTCCCCTTGGCAATTATTTGTTCTTGCCCCTTGACCCTTGACCCTGCGACTTTTCTGTTTGACTGAGATAAATAATCCATCGCAAAATGAACCCCTTTCAAATCACGCCCCGGAATTTTTAAATCGCGCGCAACCCGACTGCCGCCGGCCAAACATACTGCATCAAACTTTTTCAGCAATTGCTTAACCGAAATGTCTACCCCAATATTTGTTTTAGTTTTAAAGTCAATCCCCTCTGCCTCCCAAATCTTGATCCTGCGATCCAAAATAGATTTATCCAGTTTAAAATCAGGGATACCAAAGCGCATTAATCCGCCGAGTTTTTCATCTTTTTCAAAAACAGTAACCTTGTGGCCGGCTTTGTTCAACTCGGCAGCGCAAGCCAGCCCGGCGGGACCCGAACCGACGACGGCGACTTTTTTACCGGTCCGTTTTTTGGGAGGTCGAGGGGTGATCCACCCTTTCTTAAATGCCTGCTCAATAATTGCCAACTCGTTTTCACGGACAGTGACCGGATTATCATTGATCCCCAAGACACACGAATATTCACACAACGCCGGACAAACACGTCCCGTCACTTCCGGCAAAGTATTGGTCGCACTCAATAGTTCATACGCCCGCTCCCAATGCCGGTTGTGGACCAGATCGTTCCACTCGGGGATAAAATTGGCGACCGGACAAGCCCAATGACAAAATGGGGTCCCGCAATCCATACAGCGCGACGCCTGGTCACGGGTTACAGCATTTGTCCTGGGGGCCACAACTTCACTGTAATCTTTTACCCGCTCGCAAACCGGCCGGTAAGGAGAAACTTCACGCCGATGTTTTAAAAATCCTTTCGGATGCCCCATTACGCTACCTCCAACATCTGCTGCTGCCGTTCTTTTTCTGTCAAAGCCCGCTCCTCAAGTACCCGTTTGTATTCGATCGGCATCACTTTTACAAAACGCCTAATTTCATTCTTAAAATTATCCAAGACCTGCCTGGCCAAAGGACTGCGCGTATATTTAAAATGATTGGACAATAATTCTTTGGTCATCCGTAAGTCTTCTTTGTCGAGCTCCTCCAAGGCGACCATCTCCAAGTTGCATTTAGTCGAGAACTCACCATTGCGATCATAAACATAAGCGATTCCCCCCGACATCCCGGCGGCAAAATTGCGGCCGGTCGAGCCGAGAATAACAACATTGCCACCAGTCATATATTCACAACCGTGGTCGCCAACCCCCTCCACCACCGCCTTGAGTCCGGAGTTGCGGATACAAAACCGTTCCCCCGCCTCCCCCCTGATATACGCTTCACCACGGATCGCTCCGTAGAAGGTCGTGTTGCCGATCACACTCCCGCCGGCCGAACCTTTGACAATAATTTTTCCGCCAAACATCCCTTTACCGATATAGTCGTTGGCCAAACCATCCAACTCGAAAGTGATCCCCTGCATCAGCCAGGCGCCAAAACTTTGGCCCGCGTTCCCTGTAAATTTAAAAAAGATTGTATCGTCGGGTAATCCGGCTTCGCCAAAACGCTTACAGAGTTCTCCAGACAACATTCCGCCGGTCGTTCGGTTGAAATTGTGGATCGCCAGCTCTTCTTTGACCGGTTTTTTATTTTCTAGAGCCGGCTTGGCCAGCTTGATCAATTTCTGATCGAGTATTTTTTCCAATCCATGCTCCTGCTTTTGGGTACAAAAAATATTCTGCGGCTCCCATAATATCCTGGAGAAATCTAGCTTCTTAGCCTTCCAGGGCAAGATTGATTTATTGACTTCCAAGAGATCGGTCCGCCCGATCAGTTCATCGATCGATCTGACCCCCAGTTGAGCCATGATCTCGCGCAGGTCTTGCGCCAAAAATTTAAAATAATTAACCAGATATTCCGGTTTACCTTGAAAACGCTTTGCTAAAACAGCATCCTGCGTGGCCACACCGAGCGAACAATTGTTTAGATGACAATGCCTAAGCATCACACAACCACAAATGATCAGAGCAATAGTGGCAAAGCCGTATTCTTCGGCCCCCAGCATCGCCGCTACGGCAATATCTTTCCCGGTCCGCAGTTGTCCGTCGGTCTGCAAACGAACCCTAGTGCGCAGATCGTTCAAAACCAAAGTCTGATGTGTTTCAGCCAAACCGAGTTCCCAAGGCAAGCCGGCATAACGGATCGAACTAAGAGGAGAAGCCCCTGTCCCACCGTCCCCACCGGAAATCAAGATCATGTCGGCATGCCCTTTGGCCACTCCGGCGGCAACCGTCCCTACTCCAACTTCGGAAACCAATTTCACACTGATCCGAGCTCTCGGATTAACATTCTTTAAATCAAAAATTAACTGCGCCAGATCTTCAATAGAATAAATATCGTGATGTGGCGGCGGTGAGATCAAAGTTACCCCCGGAGTGGTATAACGGGTCTTGGCAATGATCGCGCTCACTTTGTGTCCCGGCAACTGCCCCCCCTCACCCGGCTTCGCCCCTTGAGCGACTTTGATCTGCAGTTCGTCGGCATTAACTAAATAATTGGTGGTGACGCCAAACCGGCCCGAAGCAACTTGCTTGATCGCGCTCCGTCGGTCGTCGGCAAAACGGCTCGGCTCTTCGCCCCCCTCACCGGTGTTCGATCGGCCGCCGATCTCGTTGAGAGCTTTGGCCATTGTTTCGTGGGCGGCCCCGGAGATAGAACCAAAACTCATCGCTCCGGTCACAAATCGTTTCATGATACTTTCGATCGGCTCGACTTCGGCAATAGATATCAATTTTGCTGATGGTTTAAATTTCAACAGACTGCGTAAAGTAGTCGGTTGTTTTTCCTGGTTATTGATCAGTTCGGCAAACTCTAAATAACGGCTGTAATCATTATTGCGCGCCGCATCCTGGATAGCCGAGATCGATTCGGGCCGCCAGAGATGAAATTCGCCATCCTTGCGCCATTGATACACCCCTCCGCTGTCCAACAGAGTCTCCCGGCTAAAAGCTTTCTCGTGACGGAGCAAAGTTTCTTTCTCAATTTCTGCAAAACCGGCTCCGCCAATGCGCGAAGGGGTCCCTTCAAAACATTTTTCGATCACCTCATCGGCCAAGCCGAGCGCCTCAAAGATCTGTGAACCGCGGTAGCTGTTTAAGGTGGAGATCCCCATTTTCGACAAGATCTTCTTGAGCCCCTTCTCCACCGCGTGGCAATAATTATTTATCCCAGTCGGCAAATCGAGATCGATCTCTTTTTGCTCAACCAATAGACCAATCGCCTGGTAAGCCAGATACGGGTTGATCAGGTTGATCCCATAACCGAATAAACAGGCAAAATGATGGACCTCTCGCGGCTCGGCACTCTCCAGAATCAAACCGACTTTGGTCCGCAAAGCTTTTCTGATCAGATGATGGTGAATCGAGCCGACAGCTAACAGGGCCGGCAAAGGCAAATGTTTTTCATCCGCCCCCCGATCACTCAAGATGATAAAGGAGAACCCTTTATTGATCGCCTGTTCAACTTCCTTATTCAATTGGTCGAGAGCCTTCCGCATATTGCCCGAAAAAAGTAGGGAGATCGTTTTGGTCCGAAAACCGTTCTTCTGGATCCCCCTGATCTTTTCGAGCTGTTCATTGGTCAAAATCGGCTCCTTAACCTGGATCTTATGGCAATGAGCCGGTGTCTCCGACAGGATATCCTGCTGCGGGCCAAGATACGTTTCCAGACTCATCACCACACTCTCCCTGATCGGATCGATCGCCGGATTGGTGACCTGGGCAAAGAGCTGGCGAAAATAATTGTAGAGCAGCTGCGGTTGCGTCGATAAAACTGCGTGCGGTGTATCGTTCCCCATCGAGCCGACCGGCTCTTTACTATGCTCGGCCATCGGCTTAATCACAGTCCGCAAATCTTCCCGCGTATAACCAAAGACCTTAAGCAGAGTTTCCACCGGCAAAGACTCGAGCTCTTCGGCACCGATCCGCGGCAAAGCCTCCAGATCGATAATATTTTCTTTTAGCCACTGGCCATAGAATCGCCGGTCGTAGATCTCTTCTTTGATCTCGTCGTCTTCCACGATACGATTTGTTTCGGTATCGATATAGAACATCTTCCCCGGTTCCAACCGACCGGAGACTTTTATTTTTTCGGGCGGTGTATCGAGCACCCCGACCTCCGACGCCATGATCACCTGGTCATCGGTCGTTATGATATAGCGGGCCGGCCGCAGGCCATTTCGGTCCAACAATGCGCCGACATGCCGCCCGTCGGTAAAAGCAACAGCCGCCGGACCGTCCCACGGCTCCATAAAACAGGCATGGAATTTATAGAAATCCCTCACCTCTTTTTTCATCAACGGATTATTCTCCCAAGCTGCCGGAACCAGCATCATCATTGCATGTGCCAGAGAGCGCCCCGAGAGGGTTAATAGCTCAAAAACATTATCCAGCGAAGCCGAATCACTCCCGCCCGGAACAATGACATCGTTACCACGGGCCCGCATCCAGTTGATATTGCCACGCAAAGTATTGATCTCTCCGTTGTGAGCTAAAAAGCGAAATGGTTGCGCCAGATCCCACGAGGGAAAAGTATTGGTGCTGTAGCGGGAATGAACCAGAGCGATGGCCGATTTAAAATCCTCGTCACTCAGATCTGGGAAAAATGCCGATAATTGATCGGGCATCAGCAAACCTTTATATATAATAGTGCGAGAAGAGAGGTTGACAATGTAAAAGCCTTCGGTCGAAATTGACTTTTCAATTTTGCGGCGCAAGCTGTAAAGAGAACGTTCAAATTCAAGCTGGCTGCCAATGCTTTTCGACCTGGCAATAAACGGCTGTTCGATAACCGGCATCGACCGGCGGGCACTCTCTCCAATTACCGAATCGTTAATCGGAACCCGACGCCAAGTGATAATCGATAATCCGGCTTGTTCAACAATCTTCTCAAAAGATTGTTTAATGTCTGTCCGATCCTTCTTTTCCTGAGGCAAGAAAACCAAGCCGGTTGCGTATCGACGTCTCTCCGGCAATTTCTTAATAACTTTGTTGAAAAAGTCGTGAGGAATTTGGACAAGGATTCCGGCCCCATCGCCGGTCAGCGGATCGGCCCCTACAGCGCCGCGGTGCGAAAGCCTTTCAAGAACGTGGATCCCCTGCTCAACGATCTGGTGCGATCGTTCCCCTTTGATGTTGACCACAAAACCGACCCCGCACGCATCGTGTTCAAAGCGCGGATCGTATAAACCTTGTTGTTTTGGCATACCATATACTATCATTTTCGACACCTTATTTTGAGGGCAGGACCCAAAGGTGTCGAGCCAAAAAGGCCCCGCCCCCATATTGTTAGACCCGACTTAAATACTTGGTCAATTCCCAATTGGTCACCTGGATCCGAAATTCATCCCACTCCTTTTTCTTGTGGACCAGAAAACGGTCAAAAGTATGATCGCCCAGGACCTCTCTGATCAGTTCCGATTTTTCCATCTTATGCAAAGCTTCCCCCAGGCTGGCAGGCAAAGACTTGATCCCTCTCTCCGCTCTCTCGTCATCGGTTAAATGATAGAGATTAAGCTCCATCGGATCTTCCAGCTTGTATCCCTCTTCTATCCCTTTTAACCCGGCGCCCAACATCACTGCAACCTGTAAATACGGATTGCCCGACGGATCGGGACAGCGCAATTCCATTCTGGTGGCAATCTCTTTCCCCGGCTGATACATCGGAACTCGGACCAGAGCCGATCTGTTGCGGCGAGACCAGGCCATGTAAACAGGAGCTTCAAAACCTGGGACTAACCGCTTGTATGAATTGACGATCGGCGCCAAGACGGCGATCATTTCCGGAGCGTGTTTCAAAATACCAGCAATATACGATTTAGCGGTCTCACTAAGATTATATTTATCCTTGGCATCAAAAAAAGCATTCTTGCTCCCTTTAAATAACGACTGATGGACATGCATCCCCGAACCGTTCTGGCCAAAGATCGGTTTCGGCATAAAAGTGGCATAGACCCCATTGGCCGAGGCAATCTCCTTAACCGTTAACTTGTAAGTAACCATATTGTCGGCCATTTTCAGCGCGTCATCGAAGCGGACATCGATCTCGTGTTGCGACGGAGCAACCTCGTGGTGAGAATACTCAACTCTGACTCCGAGCTTTCTCAGCGCCAGGATCGTATCTCTTCTCAGATTGGAAGCCATATCGAGCGGTGTTAAGTCAAAATATCCGCCATTATCAATAATTTCTGGCTTTTCGGAAGACTTGAAATAAAAATACTCCATCTCCGGGCCGACATACATATGGTCAAAGCCCATCTTCTTCATTTTCTGGAGTTGTCTTTTTAAAATGTAGCGGGGATCACCTTCGTAAGGGGTATGCCCGTTCTTCCCAGGCTGAAGCACATCACAGATCATCCGGGCAACAGCTTGTTCCTGCGGTCGCCAGGGGAGAATAGCAAAAGTCTCCGGATCGGGCATGGCAATCATATCGGACTCTTCAATGTCCTGAAATCCGGTAATCGAAGAACCGTCAAACCCCATCCCCTGCGTCAAAGCCCCTTCTAATTCTTCTCTGCCAATAGAGAAACTCTTCAATATCCCATCAATATCCGTAAACCAAAGTCTGATAAATTGAACATCATTATCCTTAACCTGCTTAAGAATCTGCTCAATCCTAGAACCTGAAACTGCTTTTGCTTTTTTTGGCATAGCACTCGACTCCTTTTGTAATATGAATATGGATAAAGTAGCAAGAGTATTACCAGGCATTTCCGGTCTATTAAGAAGATTATCTACGTTTTTGTAGATATTCATTGAAAAACACGAACAATTTTGTTGCTTTTACAAAGATTAACCCTTGATCAAAACGACTTTTTGGGCAGTAATATCGGATAATAAATTTGGCTTGTTATGCTTAAAATCATGGACTCGCAAAACGTTCTGATACTCCTGCGCTTCCGGCAAAACATCTGTCAGCATATTGGGGAGAGTACGAAGCCACTCAAGATCAAAAATAACCGCCTCGCTATTCATAAATAAGGCAACATAAAAGATATTCGTCTCCACCAAATCTAAAAAGAAATGAGAACCGAATGATAATTCAGGAGTAAACCCACCCGCCGGGTCGTCAACCTCAACCAGTGCGGCAATATTATTGATCTCCGCAAAATTGACCGGCACCCCCAGGGACGGATCTCTCGTCCCCCACCGCCCCGGCCCGATCAGCAATGTTTTCATCTCTTCGCCCGACTGCTTATTCAACCGGCCGATAAATCTGGCCAGTTCAAACTTTTTGCTCATCAGAACATTCCCATATTCCTCCGGATCGACCAAGATTACCCGATCGATCAACTGGGAAACACTCCCCCCCATAAAGTTGGCCGATGATTTAAAAATAACCTTGTCTTTAGGAATATTAGTCGGAATTCTTACTTGAGGACTCTCGCCTCGGGTCTGCAGCGGCCGACATTGGACCAAATTGACTCGCAGATCATCATGGCTATCAATATTAACAGTAAACTCAACATCAACCGGATATTGATAATTCGCCTCCAGGATCTTCAGCAGTTTTTGCATCTTGCCGGGAAAATCGGTCGCCGAAAGCAATTTATCAAAAGTTAAAACCCATGATTCTCCGCCAATCCCCAACTCTTTTAGTTTAATTTCCGCTGCCTGATCTCTCTGACCGATCAGATCAAGTCTGATGTCGGGCACCGTTTTCACAATCTGAGACAAAGCTAAAGTCTGCAATTCGTTAGTTTCAATATTCAACAGGTCGACATCGTGCTGGGAAAACTTTTTCACCCTCTCCAAATTGGCATAAGGACGCAGCTTAGGAGCATCCAAAGCAACAATTCTCGGATAATCTCCCTCCACCCGGTTGACCGCTCGTGTCCCCAAACCGAAGACGAGACGGAGCATCCCTGCTTCCGGTTTCATATCTTCATGCCAGACAAATGTATTGTACGAAACCCCAACACCCGCCAAATATGGGAAAAAATATTTCTGGCGTTGATGGCCCGAAACCCGCTGAACCAATAAAGCCATCTGTTCGTCCAACTGACTCAACCCCCGTTGTAAACGGTATGCCAACGCATCCTCGTTCATCGTGCTGGCAAAAACCTGGCGAAGAATATTTTCAAACTGTTGATAACGATCTTCGGGCGAACCTTGGTTGACATCAAAAACACTTTCATACTTGCCGGCAAAAGCGTTGCCAAAGGCATCTTCCAATAGACTGGAAGAGCGGACAATGATCGGCGACTGGCCAAAATAATCGATCAATTGGTGGAATTGTTCCCTGATTTCGTGAGGAAATTTACCTGTCAGCATCTTTTCGCGCAATTCTTCGGCCTTAGTAAAGTATCCTTCCTCTGTTTTCTGCGCCAACCATAACTCCCACCACCCATTCTCGACAATATATGTATAAAAGACATCTGAACCGATATAAAAAGAATCGTGCGGCTCCAGCAGTTTGTTCCAATCATAATTCTTATCTCTCTCCAAGATCTTTCTGGCCAAAAGCATGCCGATAGCTTTGCCGCCAATAAACCCGGTACCGATCATGCGTGATTTGATGCTTAATAAATCGGCCAATGAAAAGTTTTGTCTAATTAAGTCCAGCATCCGTGATTCCTTCGCCAACATTATCTTGCTCAACTGGTCGAGCATTAAAGATTTCTTTTTCTTTGTCGCTCGCTTCGAAACCTCTTCGGCCTGCAAAAACAAAAGATCCCAATAATCAAGATTCCGCTTAGCCGCTTCCGACCCCTTAGCCGACAAATAGGTCAAAAGTCGAGTGGCATCGACGCTACTGGTTAAGGGGACATATTTCTTTTTTTGTTCGACATGCGGCAAAAACATCGTCGGCGAATACCGGTTCCAAACCTTCAACGGCTGGACATAATATTTTTTCTCAAAATGGTAGACGTCGAGAAGGAGCTGGGTTGTCTCTCTAATCCGGGCGATCGTCTTATAAGAATGATGGCCGCGCAGAATAGCAAAATAAGCGATCGTATCAAGTTTGAACAGATAGGGACAGGTAACCATGAAAAAATTCCCGATCATCAGGTCTGTTGCCCAGGCGGCCAAGAGATCGGACAAACAATCGAAGAGATAAAAAGCGCCGACCCCTTCCTTGGTAATAATTTCGTGGATCTGCTTGGAAAAGCTCTCAAACCCGGCCGAAGCATCGACTTTATAAGTCGTGACCTGATCTGATTTTTTTATCAAGGCCGGATGCTGGCCAAAACGAATATAGACAACTTTGCGGTTATCCTTAAGTGATTGACGGATATACGGCTGGACAAAATGGAGATAGCTTTCGATATCATCAACCTGCCAGACGACATTGTCGCCCAGTCGGAGATCATGAACAATAGTGTCTAAGCCTTTTATGCCTGTACTTACCATATATTGAATATAGCCCGCCTCCGGCGGGCAAGCTCGACACCTTCGGGTGATTTATTCTAGACTATTTCAGAAAATTTTACTAGTTTACTATAGTCAACTAAAGCAGATAAAGCCTTATTTTCGGTCTCAATCCCCCACTCTTCACAAGCGGCGATCGGATTTAGGCCTCCGGGTATAACAATCCCAACCTTCCCCACCACAATCGGCATCCCCAAAACAGCTTCACCACTGTTGCCGACAAATAACGGCTCACCAAAACCGGCTTGCTTAGCTTCGGATATTATTTCCAACACCAACTGTTTTGACGCAGCCGGAATTTCACGGAGACCGGCCAAAACTTTCCCCTCTCCCTTTCTGGCAGCATCGCGCACATTAGTCATATGGCTCCGGATAAATATTTCGTGCGGATCAAGGGTTGACCCGTCATAACTGACTAATTCGGTAAAGCGAAGGGGCCGGGATTCGCTGATCTGCAATACTCCGCCAAAACGGGACTGGATCGGAATTCCGTGTTTCAACAAAATACCATTCAAGTTAATCGCACATAAAGTTCCAAAAGCGACTCGTCCGGAAGGAATTACAGTTTCCCCAACCCTTTGGCCGGCCCTTGCCAGCAAAACACGGTCCCCCATACTTAAACCTGCAGAAAAAACTTCCCGCATCACAGTTAGAGCCTTTTTAAATTCGCTTTGATGAAAAAGAGTCAGATTGATAACGGCCCGGCCGGCCCGGTTGGCCAAGTCGAAATCCATGGAATACGAAAGATGCTCGATCCGCGAACTGATCAGGCCGATCTTATCGGAGATTCCGGCATTGCTTAGTTCATCAAGTCCCTTATTGGTGATCAACCGGCCAGTCCGCCAGCGGGTTTCTGTCAACCCGTGCTTATCAAACATTTTTAGATGATAACGGACAGTTCTTTCCGATAAATTGATCCCCAATTCTTTCAAACGACCGGCAATATCAGCCGAACCGATCGGCTTATTAGCCTCGGAAATAATCTTTAAGATTGTATTGGTCTTACGTTCGTTCAGATCGAGCATATTTTCCTTGACAAACTGACAGGATATGATATATTTTAACACATTTTTGTCTTACGGCAAATGATTGCCGTATAAAACACTGGGAGGTGTTAGTAAATGGTAAAAGCAATTTTGGATCAAGTAAAAAAGAGAAATCCACATGAGCCCGAGTTTCATCAAGCAGTCGAAGAAGTATTGGAGTCAATTGCCCCGGTTTTAGAAAAGCACCCGGAATATAAGGCGGCAGGGATCGTCGAAAGATTGGTTGAGCCCGAAAGATCGATCATGTTCCGTGTTCCTTGGGTCGATGACAAAGGGACCGTTCAGGTCAACCGCGGCATGCGCTTTGAGTTCAACAGCGCGATCGGGCCATACAAAGGCGGCCTCCGTTTCCACCCTTCCGTCTATCCCGGCATCATTAAATTTCTAGGCTTTGAACAGATTTTCAAAAACGCTTTGACCGGTCTGGCGATGGGGGGCGGCAAAGGGGGCTCTGATTTTGATCCCAAAGGAAAATCAGACGGCGAAGTGATGAGATTCTGCCAAAGTTTTATGATGGAGCTGTGCAAATACATCGGACCTGATACCGACGTTCCGGCCGGAGACATCGGCGTAGGCGGCCGGGAGATCGGCTTTATGTTCGGCATGTACAAAAAGATCAGAAATGAATTTACCGGCGTGTTGACCGGTAAAGGGCTCGATTGGGGCGGCAGCTTAGTCAGAACCGAGGCGACCGGTTACGGACTAATCTATTTTCTACTGCAGATGCTCAAAGACGCCAAAAAAGATATCAAAGGGGCAACTGTTGTCAGCTCCGGCTCGGGGAACGTTTCCATTTATGCCACTCAAAAATGTCAGCAATTAGGGGCCAAAGTTATCGCCATGAGTGATTCCAACGGCTATATTGTAGACAAAGACGGGATCGACCTGAAAGTTGTTCAACAGTTAAAAGAAGTTGAACGAAAACGGCTGAAAGAGTATCTTAAGCACAAACCAAGCGCCAAATACACCGAAGGGTGCGATGGAATCTGGTCGGTTAAGTGCGACATTGCTCTCCCCAACGCTACCCAGAACGAGATCGATAAGAAAGCGGCTGAACAATTAGTTGCTAATGGTTGTTATGCGGTTGCCGAAGGGGCCAACATGCCTTCGACTCCGGACGCGATCAAAGTGTTCTTAAAGAACAAAGTTTCTTTTGGTCCTGCCAAAGCGGCTAACGCCGGCGGCGTGGCTGTCTCCGGTCTGGAAATGGCGCAAAACAGCCAGCGTTTGAGCTGGACATTCGAAAAGACCGACAAGATGCTCGACGAAATGATTATGCAGCATATCTATCGACAAGCCAAAGCGGCAGCCGAAGAATATGGCCAGCCCGGCAACCTGGTTGTCGGCGCAAATATTGCCGGGTTTGAAAAAGTCGCCCGGGCAATGTTGGCTCAAGGGATAGTCTAAAATGTCATTCCCGCGAAAGCGGGAATCCAGAAATTAAAGAAAAACCCTCTGATACAGATCGGAGGGTTTTTTCTTTTTCTACTATTGTTGGCTTAAAGGACCGTTAACAGCTCCTGGTATTTAGCCATTGGCCACAATCGGTCGGCAACCAGAGTCTCCGCTTTATCAACACTGGCACGGAGAACATCTAAAGCATTGGCCCCATTCTTGGCATAAAGTTTGGCTTTTTTCTCCAGATTCTCTTCTTTCTCACAGACAACAATTGTCTTCTCCAGACCTGTAATCGCCTTTCTGATATTGGCATAAAGCGCAGCCACAACTTTTAAGTCGGCAGCAACCGCCCCACTCTTAGATGTTGCCTTAACAGCTTCGCCCAACATCGCGATCTGCTCAACAACAGCCGGCAGAATTAGAGTTTGAGCAATATTCAGAGCGGTCTTAAGTTCGACATCCTTTATCTTAATGTAAGCATCGAGCTTGATTTCAACCTTGGAATGAAGCTCTCTCTTGGAAAGAACACCAAATTTTTCAAACAACTCCGCGTTATCTTTCTCCAACATCAGATCGAGTGCTTCCGGGGTATTCTTGGCATTAGGCAATCCCCTCTTGGCCGCTTCTTTATGCCAAGCTTCGGAATAATTGTTCCCCTCAAAGCGAACTTTCTTGGTCTCCTTAAGAATATCCTTCAAGACCAGGATAGCTTTTTCTTTGACATTCTCACCTTTCTTCTTTGCCAACCTTGTTGCTATCTCGTCATAACCGTACGCCACGATCAAATTTAGAGTGGTCGCCGCTTCGGCACAGTTATGTGATGACCCAACAGCCCGGAATTCAAACTTATTGCCGGTGAACGCGACCGGAGAGGTCCGATTCCGATCTGACGTGTCCTTGGCAACATTAGGGAGATTCATTACCCCCAAGTTTATATTTGCCAGACTCTTTTCGGTTACATTTGTCCCTATCCCTTCGATCTCGTCCATTAATCCGTTGAGATATTCCCCAAGATAAACAGAGATAATTGCCGGCGGAGCTTCGTTGGCCCCGAGACGATGGTCGTTACCAGCGTCGGCAACGGCCGCACGGAGAAGCCCGCCAAATTTATTCACACCCAGAAGGATCGCTCCTAAGGTCAGGAGGAAATTGATATTTTTGATCGGCGAATCGGACGGCTCGAGGTA
>JBDRIF010000077.1:0-10157 GCA_043816125.1 bacterium | reverse complement strand
GCCGGAGTAACAACCGTCAGCTCAATAGCTGATATCCCCGACAAAGCAACAGTAATATTTTCTGCCCATGGCGTAACGCCAGAAACCTACGAGCAGGCCAAAGCCAAGGGGCTAAAAGTGATCGATACAACCTGTGGCTGGGTAAAAAAAGCTCAGCGGGTCGCCAAACAATTATTTGATGAGGGGAGACAGGTTGTGATTATTGGCGATAAAGGGCACACTGAAGTTAAAGGACTTATCGGCTGGAGCGGCGGTTCCGCCAGGGTAATCCAGGATATCGGGGATATCAAGGCTTTGGGGGAGATCAAGGGTACAAAGAAGATCAAACTAGGGGTTCTGGCCCAAACGACTCAATCGGAAGAAAGATTTGATAAAATAGTTTTGGAACTAAAAAAACAGTTTTCCGACGTTGTGTCACATAATACGATCTGCGATGCGACCGACAAAAGACAGAGCGCGGCGATTGAACTGGCCAGACAGGTTGATCTGATGTTGGTGGTCGGAGATAAAATGAGTGCCAACACCAAACGATTGACCGAACTCTGTGCTAAAACAAAAACAGAAACTCATCAGATCCAAACTGTAGCCGAGCTGGATAACAATTGGCTGATAGGCAAAACAAAAGTCGGCCTGACAGCCGGCGCCTCCACCCCCGACTCCGTTATCAAGGCTGTTGTCGATAAACTTAATGTCTGCTAGAATTCAGCCATGACCGAACACCTTAAGCCCCGGATCACCTGGGGTTCGCAAATCGGTTTTCTGTTCGCCGCGATCGGTTCTGCCATCGGCCTAGGCAATATCTGGCGCTTTTCTTACATGGCTTACGAAAATGGCGGGGGCGCTTTCCTGATCCCCTATTTCGTCGCATTAATTACAGCCGGTATCCCCTTAATGATCCTGGAATTCGGTCTCGGCCACAAAAAGCACGGAGCTTCTTCGCTCGCTTTTGCAAAAATCGGCCGCAAATTCGAATGGCTCGGCTGGTGGATGCCGATAGTAGTAACTTTTGGTATTCTCGTCTTTTACAGTGTGGTCATCGGCTGGTGTATCAATTATGTATTTTATAGTTTCAACTTAGCCTGGGGTGCAGATACTCAAAGTTTTTTTATCCATGATTTTCTTCAGCTCTCCGGCGGCGTTTTTCAGGTGACGGCTATTCCATTCCATTTACTTTTATCGGTAATGGCTGTTTGGCTGACTACCTGGTTTATCTGTTATCGAGAAGTAAATAAAGGGATCGAAAAAGCCTGTTTAATATTCATGCCTGCCCTCTTTGTCATGACATTTATTCTGATTGCCTGGGGGTTGACCCTGCCGGGAGCATGGGAAGGGATAAAATGGTACTTAAAACCGGATCTGGCCAAAATTGCCAACTGGCAGGTTTGGCTGGCAGCTTACAGCCAGATATTTTTTACCTTGAGCCTCGGATTTGGTGTTATGATCACTTATGCCAGCTATCTCCCCAAGCGGACCGATATCGTAAAATTTGCTTTTCTTACCAGCTTTATCAACTGTTTATATTCCTTTCTGGCCGGATTTGCCGTCTTCAGCGTCCTCGGTTATATGTCTTTGGTCAGCGGCCTGCCGATCGATCAGGTAGTAAAATCCGGTCCCACCCTCGCCTTTGTCGCATACCCACAGGCAATCAGCCTCCTCCCTTTTCTCAGAGAAGCGTTTGGAGTCCTCTTTTTTGGCGCCTTGGTTATAGCCGGGATCTCCTCGGCAATTTCTATGGTTGAAGCTTTTACCAGATCAGTCACCGACAAATTTGATTTTAAAAGGACAACTGTTGTCTCCTGGCTCTGCTTAATCGGTTTTGGCGGCAGTCTGGTTTTTGCCACCGGAGCCGGTCTTTACTGGCTAGATATTGTCGATCATTTTGTCAATCAGTACGGCCTGATCGTCGCCGGTATTCTGGAGTGCTTGATCATCGGCTGGGTACTAAAAGCCAAAGTTTTGCGCAACCACATTAATGCAGTCTCCGATTGGAATATTAACCGGCTGTGGGATCTGGCGATCAATTTTGTCACGCCGACGATCCTACTGGTAATTCTAATCAGCAATATAATCGTCGAGTTCAAAGAGCCGTACGGTGGATACAGCGTCACCGCGCTGATGTTATTGGGAGGCGCCTGGCTGCTGGGGACATTACTAGCCGGCATTCTTTTCAGTCTCCCCAAATGGGACAAGAAAAAACTCGAGTACAATCATTTTGCCCAAGAAGACAAACTTTTAGTCTAGTGAAAAAACTAATTATATTAATAGCAGTTTATTTGGTCTGCCAAGGGTTGGCCGATGCCGCCACCCTCTCTAAGATCCGTTTTGGTTATTATCCAGAAAAGATCCGGGCCGTCTTTTATCTCGACAGCAGCTTCAGCTATCAATCCGATGAATATCCCGACAAAATTGTGATCCACTTCAACGACACCACCGCCGGCAGTGACATCAATAATTATGTCGAGCTGGATGACCTGGTCGTCCGGCATCTGGAAATCGAGAATAATTGGCCCGATTTAACTGTTACTATCCCCCTATCCGAACCGATTGAATACAATGTTTTCTCATTAAATGACCCCTCTCGATTAGTTATCGATTTTGGCCGGGAATATATTAACATCGTTTCAGGCGGCAGCATTGCCGACGGGATAGAATTCCTGAAAATAAAAAAGGGGACCCCGGCCGGACGGATCAATGCCACAGTTTTAAAAGTCGATATGGACAAGACAGATGTCTTCCCGGCCTTGGCAAAGAAATACAAGCCGAATATATTAGAGTCATTTGTCAGTCTGGTCGCTCCCTGGAATCGGAAAGGCGATAGTCATTTCTACCTGGACAAAGTCAGCAATATAGCCGCTGACAACAATGCCTTGGCCGGCATCAACGGAACATATTTCGCCTACACCGGAACCCCACTGGGGGCCCTGGTTATTGACCAGGAATTGGTAACATACCCTATTTACGACCGAACTTCATTGATCATCGATGAAGATAGCCAGGCCTTTATAGATAATGTATTCATCTACAGTTTCTTTTCGGTCAAAGACAGTCCGCGTTATAATATTTCCGGAATCAACCGCCATAGAAATGATGACGACATAATAATCTATAGCCCGGCCTGGGGACAATTTACTCAGACCGATGAGGAGGGATTGGAATTGGTGGTAAAAGGATCACGGATTGCCGAGATTAATCTAGGTAATTCCGAGATTCCCGAAAACGGCTATGTCATTTCGGTGAGTGGTTCAGCTTTAACCGGATTAACAGAACAGGTAAAAGTCGGCAACAAGGTGGAATCGCATATAAAAATCGTCCCTTACGCTGTCGCCCCGGACAACATTATCCACTTAATCTCCGGTGGGCCACGTTTGCTCAAAAAAGGACGGGTTTATGTTTCCAAACACGAAGAGAATTTTCGGGTCGACATTGCCAAAGGGCGGGCCGCCCGGACCGCAGTCGGCGTAACCAAAGACAATAAATTATTACTGATTACCGTCGACGGACCTCATCGTCAAACCAATCGCGACAAGAGTCCTTCCAGCATCGGAGTATCTTTGGAGGAGCTGTCAGAATTATTACTCAACTTAGGGGCAGTTGAAGCGATGAATCTGGATGGCGGGAGCAGCAGCACGATGGTTATTAATGGAGAGACGGTTAATAATCCGGTCAGCGGTTTTCAACGCAGAGTTAGCAACGCAATCTTAGTCAAGCCGAGATATTAGTTCCAACATTTAACTGTTGCCCAAGAGCAAAATCGAAAGCGGACATTCTCTTTTTTCCTTCGGCTTGGACTTCTCGAACCAAAAGAGAACCTTCACCCGTGCTGACAACAAATCCTTTCTGTTTGATTATTTCAATGATTTGTCCAGTTCGGAGTTCGGAGTTATCAGTTCGGAGTTCAGATTTGTATATTTTTATCCGTTTTCCAGCTAAAACCGTCTGTGCTCCCGGCCAGGCAACCAAAGCCCTAATCTTATTGTGAATTTCCGCTGCAGATTTGTTCCAGTCAATTATCCCCTGCTCTTTCTTTATCAACGGCGCCTGAGTAGCCTGACTATTGTCCTGCTTAACATATTTTACTTTGCCCAGTTCTATTTCCTTGAGTACCTGTACAAGTAGTTTTCCCCCAACAGCAAATAATTTCTCAGATAAGCTGATTGCATCATCATCCGGGGAAATCACAATTTTATCCTGCGCAATCATCTCACCAGTGTCTAATCCTTCATCTATCTTCATCACCGTAATCCCTGTCTCCGTATCGCCGTTTAATAAAGCTGACTGAATAGGAGAAGCTCCCCGATATTTTGGCAACAAGGAAGCGTGAAGATTAAGACAGCCCTGTTTGGGAACAGCTAGGATGGCTTTGGGCAAAATACGCCCATAAGCGACCACAACAATAGCGTCTGGTTTTAAATCTTTTACCTTGCCAATAAAAGCGGGATCTTTAACTTTTTCTGGTTGGGCAATTGGCAGATTATTCTTCAGAGCAACCTCTTTAACCTGTGAAACAGCCAATTTCTTCCCGCGACCTTTTGGTCGGTCCGGTTGACTAACAACTAAAACAATATCATGGTCTGATTTGAGCAACGATTCAAGAACATCAGCTGCTGGTTGCGGTGTCCCCATAAACACTATCCGCATTAAAGCAGTTCCTCTTTTGTTTCTGTCTCGAACTTCACAAACTTGATGAGGGAGGGATCACTAACCCGGTCAATAAAAACATGGCCATCAAGATGATCGATCTCGTGTTGAAAAACGGTAGCCAAAAGATCATGCGCCTCGTGCTCAACTGGATTACCGGCCTTATCGAGCCCTTTAACAATAACACTTGAGGCCCGTTCAACCGGCGCTTCTACACCAGGGAGAGACAAACACCCTTCCACAAAAGTCTGAGCGCCACTCTTTTTGACCACCTTAGGATTAATAACAACAATTGGCCCCTGGCCGATATCAACGACAATCACCCTTATCGATTCTCCAACCTGCGGAGCGGCTAAGCCTATTCCGGGAGCGTCATGCATAATGGCAATCATCTCGGTTATCAGTTTGCATATTTCCGGCGTCACCTTTTTGACCGCTTTTGCTTTCTTCCGTAAAACCGGATGTGGAAAACGGAGGATCTTTCTTTTCATGACTAAATTATAGACTATTTGGATAAAAAGGTGAAATTATATGAATTTATTGTTGATAATTAAGTAGATGAAAATTCGAAATATAACCATAATCATATTACTCATCCTACTGGTATTTAGTCTAAACAGATATTTTGGACAGGCAAGGAATAAATCAGAGGCGGTGCGATTGCCCTATTTGCAACGTCAGGTCGCCGAGTTTGCCTATAAGTATCAAGACCAGGATGTTCTCGTCATCAGCAAAAAGGATCATTTACTTTACTATCTAAAGAACGGGAAACTGGTCCGCAACGAGTATTGGAACGGATTTACCTATAATTTCCCGGTCAAAGTCGCCCTGGCGATGCCCGGCTACGATACCCCTGAAGGGGAAATGTACATCGATCAAAAAAACCCGCACAGCCAATTTGTTAAATTCTTAAGCTTTTCCGGTCCTTACGCCTACGGCATTCATAGCGAAGCAACAAAATATAAAGAGTATATGGAAAAGATGGAAAAGAAAGACCCCAATTTTAGTTTTGCGACTTTAAGAGACAATACTCGCGGTTGTGTTCAAGTCGAAAATCGAATCATAAAATACTTATTCGCCAAGATCGATGTTAAGACGCCGGTCCTTGTAATGCCCTAAAGCAAACTCACCGGCTCCACGTCAACCACCACCCGCACATCAGAGGGATAATTCAAGATCAGATCTTCATTTGACACCCCAAGAGAATCTTGCTACCATAATCGTAATATGTATAAGAGAGAGCTTGCCAACTACTTGGTTGAAGTCGCAGAAAAATATCCGGTGGTCACTATTATTGGACCCCGGCAGTCCGGAAAATCAACCCTTTGCCGCGCTCTATTTAAGGACCACCAGTATTTGTCGCTTGAAGAAACTGATACTCGTGAGTTGGCGATTAAGGATCCTCGTGGATTCTTCAAGAAACACGATCAAAACCTTGTCCTGGACGAAATCCAGCGGGCGCCCGAGCTTCTGTCATTTATTCAAACTATTGTTGACGAACCAAAATCAAAACGCCATTTTGTTTTAACCGGCTCACATCAACTCCTCTTGATGGAAAAGGTCACGCAATCACTGGCCGGAAGAACCGTGATCGCCAAATTATTACCTTTTTCCAGAGGGGAACTATGGGGACGCCATGCAAAAATGACAATCGACGAATTTATTTTTTCCGGCGGCTACCCTCGCATTTACGATAAAGAACTTAACCCCAGCCAATGGCTGCAACAATATTTCCAGACTTACGTTGAAAGAGATGTACGGGCCCTGATCAATGTGTCCAATCTGGACCAATTTGAAAGGTTCATGCGTCTGTGCGCCGGACGGGCCGGGCAACTTTTAAATCTATCTTCCCTGGCCAATGACTGCGGAATTACTCAGCCGACGGCCAAAGCCTGGCTCTCGGCCCTGCAGGCCAGCTTCATTTGTTTTACGCTGCAGCCCCATTTCAAGAATTTTAATAAACGCGTGATCAAAACCCCCAAGCTCTATTTCTATGATACCGGCCTGCTTTGTTATTTATTAAAAATCCAAAGCCCGGATGTCCTTGCTTCTCATCCATTGCGCGGTAATATTTTTGAAAACTGGGTGGTCAGTGAATATGAAAAAAAATATTACAATCAAGGACTTGAACCGCCGCTTTATTTCTGGCAGGACGCCAAAGGCCACGAGATTGATCTGATAATTGATGAGGGAACCTACCTTTACCCTATCGAGATCAAATCGTCATATACCCCCAATTCCACGATGGTAAAGAATATTGAGTATTTTTCCCGACTGCAAAAGACACCACCCAAAAAGGGCCTGCTAGGTGAATGCATTTACTGCGGCGATAGCGAACAACCGTTCAAAGATTATCTTCTCCGGCCCTGGTCAACATTATAATAATCACAACAAACTAATCGGCTCCACATCGACCACCACCCGCACATCAGAGGGAATCACGATCTTGCTCATTATTTCTTGTAACTTGTTTCTTGTTTCTTGTATCTTGCTGCTCTTCAAGAGCAGCCGATATCGCCAATCCCCCCTCAAGCGGGCAATAACCGCCGGCGCCGGCCCCATGACCCCCTTGATCTGTCGGTTATCCAAAAATGTCTTGATATCCTGGATCACCTTGATCACCTTGGCCCTCGCCTCCCCACTCACCACAATCCCTATCAATTGACTATAAGGAGGATAATTCAATTCCTGACGGTGTTTGATCTCTGCCTGATAAAAAGCATCATAATCATGTTTAACAGCTGTTTGCAGGGCAAAGTGTTCGGGTGAATATGTCTGGACAATGACTTTTCCCGGTAGATGATGGCGACCGGCCCTGCCGGCAACTTGAGTGATCAACTGAAATGTTCGCTCAGCGGCCCGAAAGTCAGGTAAATTCAAAGCGGTATCAGCCGCCACAACTCCAACCAATGTAACATTGGCAACATCTAATCCTTTGGCCACCATCTGCGTCCCAATTAAGATATCAGCTTTCCCTTCAGCAAAAGTGTTGAACAAAGTTTCATGTGATCCACGTTTAGTTACCGCATCACTGTCATAGCGGAGAATTCTCGCTTGAGGGAAATAATCGGCAACTTCTTGCTCTATCCTTTGCGTCCCAATGCCAAAATATTGAACAGAGCTCCCCTGGCAATGAGGACAAATATGAGGAGAATCCGTGCTATAACCACAATGTCCACAAAGCAAATGCTTGTCTTCGCTGTGGTAGGTTAAGGAGACAGAACAAGTTGGGCATTCGATCGCCTTGCCGCAATCTTTACACATGATAAAAGTGAAATAACCGCGACGGTTGATGAATAATATCGCCTGCTCTTTTCGCTCCAGGGTCACTTTTAATTCTTCCTTTAAACGCTCAGAAAGAATAAAGCCTTTATCTTGACGCATATCAATTATTTCGACCGGGGGCAACGGTCGATTATCAATCCTTTGAGATAGAGTCAATTTTTTAAACGCCCCTTGCTCTGCTTTGTAAAATGTTTCGATCGAAGGGGTGGCAGTTCCTAAAACGAGAACCGCCCCATGCTGCTTAACAATGAATTCGGCGACCTCTCTAACGTGGTACCGAGGAGATTTATCTTGTTTATATGAATTTTCAAATTCTTCATCGATTACAATGATCCCCAAGTCCTTAACCGGGGCAAACACCGCCGACCGCGCTCCCAAGACGATTCGCTTCACGCCGGACGCCACCGCTTCCCACTCCTCCCGACGGTTCTTAACTGTCAGATGACTATGTAAAACGGCACACTGCTCTCCAAACCGGGCGGTAAATCTCTCGATCATCTGCGGGGTTAACGCAATTTCCGGCACCAGCACAATCGCGCTTTTCCCTTTTGTCAGGACATTAGCGATTGCCTGCATATAAACTTCTGTTTTACCGGACCCTGTAACTCCGTAAAGCAAAAAGGTCTGACCAGCAGCACTACTATTAATAGCGTCAAGCGCCTGCTGTTGTTCAGCGGTCAGTTTCAAAGCTTGCCTCCCGGCGGCATTACTAATTTCAAAGCAGAAATCAAGAAAGAGAAATAATACTCGGAGATCCACCTGGCCAGCTCGAGTTGTTTTTCACTAAATAACGGTTCAGGAATAACCAACTTGATAATATCGCGTGTTTTTTTGACCTCCGCAGTTTCCACTAACCCGACCACAAAACCGACCTCCTGCCGCGGGCCAAAAGGGACGACAACCTGATGGCCAATCTTGAGTTGGCCGATCAAATGTTCGGGAATAGAATAATGGAATACTTTATCAGTATTTCGAGTAGTTCGGGACAATAGCACTTCGGCGTACATTATTACAGTATAGCAAATTATTAAACTAATTAATCCAGGGCAGCAAGAGCTTCTTCGGCCCTCTGAACATCTGATGAGCAGCGCTGATAGTCCTCATCATTAACGATCTCTTCATAGGAGCTCCTTGCTTCCTCAATGTAGTCTTCCCCTAATAACTCATAAATCTCTCCCAGTCGATACTGAAACTGGGCAGTTAAACAGGCATTAGTACGCTGACATTCTTCAGTCACCGCCAATTGATAAGCTCCAATGGCCAACCAGAAAAGATCGGCATCGTTCCCTTCTGCAACTGACCATTGATAGTAGATCTCTCCTCTTAAAGATTGAGTACCGCATCCGCTACCGTGATTTAAGATATAGAGATCCACATAATCCAGGGCATCTTCGTATTCCTCTGCTGCCAAAGACAAATTTGCCAGTCTTGTTAATAAGCGACTGGATAAAAGCTGATAAAATTCATCATTAAGAAGACCCTCGTCATCATACAGTATTCCATAAATAGCTAAGAGCTCTGACAGCTCTTGCTCCCGATCACCAAGATCTCCTTTTAGACTGGCAATCTCATACTCGACAAACAACCTAAATCTCGCAAAAGCAGGGTCTGCCCGGTAATATTCATGTATCACTTCAAAGGCCAATAATTGCGCTGCCAAGCCCTCGCTATCTACTCCATAAAAGCTCCGAATCTTCTCCCAAATGATATTTTCTATGGAAGTTTCACTTTCACTGATACGAACACTGTTTTCTGTTGATTCTTGTGAATCCTTAATAATCTCCAAATAGGCGTCAATTGCTGCCTGCCATTCTCCTGCTTCGACATATGCCTCTGCTTCGGCCTTGGCAAAATAGTAGGCAATAGGATTAAACACCTCAAAATACATCTCATCCTCTGCAAATTCACTAAATTCTGTATTGATCTGTTCATAAAGGGCCGCTTTCAGCTCGGGTTCCCCCAACAACCCATATAATGTAGCTTCTTCAAATAACACAAACGGCATATATCTTTGGAAGGCTGGGTCTGATCGATAGGGAGCCGTCAGTTCTGCCAATACCACCAACGCCTGCCGAAATTTTTCATTGCGATCATCAAAATCACCGAGAGAGGAAGTTATCTCGTTTAGCAAGATCGATTTGATATGCTTTTCAGCTTCAATTATCAATCCGTCATAGTCACTCTCTTGAACAAATTCCAGAAACAAAGGCAAGGAACTTTCCCAATCCTGATGA
>JBDRIF010000076.1:0-17101 GCA_043816125.1 bacterium | reverse complement strand
CGCCGCTCTGGCCCGGCGTTCACAGCTAATGACTTCTGCGATTTCCGAATCTTCCACAATCCAGCCGGCCGCACGATAGGCTTTTAAACTTTGGCGGCTCTTTTGAAAAAGATCAATTGCTCGACGTAATTGTTTTAAGCTCCCATTGGCACCATGTTTTTCCCATTGTCTTTCCGCGTCCAAACCGAGAGATTTTCCTAACAGCGTTATAACATGCCAGTTGTCTTCTTGTGTTTGAAAACCATTTCCGGAGGGGGGAGTAATCTTGGTTACGCTGCGAATTGCTTCAAGCAATTTAATGGCCTCTTGATGCTCTCCTCTGGCTTGATGCAGAGAAACTACGTTTAGCAGGAAATCAAAATAGACGCTATGATCTTCTTGAGTTCCGGAGTTTAATATTTTGCGGCGAGTATTATTTATTTCTTCGGCTTCCAGTGCGTCCGATCGAGAAACAGGGCTGATCGCTTCAGCTTCTGCAGAAAGAACGAGATCAAGTGTTAGTCCTGTTCCTTCTTTCTCCCATGTCTGCAAATATGTCTGAATCTTTAGCGTAATCTGTCGCACTGTCGGTTGAGGGATGCGGCGCATTCCTCTAATTGAAAAGCGTGGCTCTTCCTGCCTGGGAGGGACAGGGGCCGGATGATGTATTCTGTTTTGAACCGAACTAGGCAAAGCAATTCCTCCAAATATTTTCTAAATAGACAAAACTATTTCGACGCAATTATCAGAAAATTTCACTTTAAGGGCACTGAGTAGCTGAAGGTCGTTTCGATACGGCTTCCCTTCGACAGTGCTCAGGGTAAACGCCTACTCAACGACCTTCGGCGTATCGAAGTGCCCACTAGAGTGATACAATTAGAAAATGGGTTTTTCTCTCGGCATCATCGGCCTGCCAAATGTCGGCAAATCAACATTATTTAATATTCTGTCAAAGAATAAGGCCAACGTTTCAAATTACCCCTTTTGCACTATCGAACCGAATGTCGGGATTGTTGAAGTCCCTGATGAAAGATTGGCTAACGTTCAGGCTTTCGCTAAATCGCCCAAAGCAATCCCCACGGTCATTGAGTTTAAAGATATTGCCGGTCTGGTTAAAGGGGCGGCCAAGGGGGAGGGGTTGGGGAATAAATTTCTCTCCCATATCCGTGATGTCGACGCGATTGCTCACGTTGTCCGCTGTTTTCCCGGCGAAGAAGTGACTCATGTCTCCGGTAAAATTGACCCGAAAGCCGATATTGAAATTATCAATGCCGAATTATGCTTATCAGACCTCTCTTTAGTCGCCAAAAAACAGGGAGAAATCTCTGCTAAGGCTAAATCTGGAGATAAGAAATATCAACTCGCCGCCGAAGTCTTTAAAAGATTGCATGATGCCTTGGGCGAAGGGCGGCCGGCTCGAGAGGTGCCAATTGCTGACAATGAGCAGGAGTATGTTAAGGATTTACCTTTATTAACAGTTAAACCAGTACTATATATAGCGAATGTGGATGAAACGGGAAATGGGGAGAAGATCGAGGAGATCAAGGGAATCATGGGGATCGAGGGAAAGGATGTCATTATTATATGTGCCAAGTTAGAGGCGGAACTGGCTGAATTGTCGCCAGAAGATGCGGCTGAAATGGCTCAAGCACTTTCTTGCGGAGGGATGAACCTGCTAGAAAGTGCTGGGGGGGATTGGGGACTGGGGAAGCTTATCAGAGCAGGGTATCAATTGCTTGAACTGATCACTTTTTTTACTGCCAATAACAAAGAATGCCGGGCCTGGACTGTGAGAAAAGGGACCAAAGTCCCTCAAGCGGCCGGTAAAGTCCATTCGGATATGGAAAAGGGGTTTATTGCTGCCGATGTCATCCATTATAACGACCTGCTCAACTGCGATTCATCCGGCCAGGCGCGCGACAAAGGTGTCCTCCATACCGAGGGGAAGGCCTACGAGGTTGTCGATGGCGACTTAATTCTTGTTAAATTTAATGTTTAATGATATAATTATTATTCGTCTAATAACCAATATTTAGGGGGAATTACGTGCAAGGATATGAATTAACGATGATTTTTAATCCGGCTCTTGGAGAAGAGAGGATCGGCAGTGTCGTGACCAAAATGGAAGAAAAAATAAAAGGGTGGGGGGGCGAAGAGCTGAAAACGGAAAAGTGGGGGATCAAACCTCTCTCGTCGGTTATGCGCAAAGCCCAAACACTTAAACAGGCTTACTATGTGATGATCCATTTCACTTCCCAGCCTGACCTACCGGCCAAAGTATCCAGCCTCTTAAAAGTGACCGAAAATATTTTAAGATATTCTGTTCACAAAATAGTTATTCAGCCGCCGCCGCCACGCCGCCGCTCGGAAGAGCCGGTAGCCGCCGTTAATGTCGGCGAAATTGCCGAGATTCCAGACGGAGATGAGAGTGGCCAATCTTAATCGGATAATTCTGATCGGCCGGCTTACTGCCGACCCTGAATCACGTTCGACGATGGAAGGCTTGCCGATGACTAAATTTCATCTCTCGGTCGACCGCCCGCAAGGGGGAGCCGATTTGATTGATATCGTTACCTGGCGTAATATTGCCGAAGCGGCCAGCCAGACGCTAAAAAAAGGGAATACTGTTTTAGTCGAAGGGAGTATTCAGATTAGAACTTTCAATGATCAGGCTGGCCAGAAGAAGTGGGCGACAGAAGTTTCCGCCAAAAACTTTCGCTTAATCGATTCCACCAAGGTATCTGCTCCAGCCAGACCGGAACAAAATGAGGATGTTGTTGACGATTCCGAACTCGCCAGCGATTTACCTTTTTAGGCCTTTAGGAAAAATATGTATAATAAAGTACTATTGATAGGAAACTTAACAAGAGACCCTGAACTAAGGTACACGACATCAGGGATCCCTGTTTCTCGTTTTGCCCTGGCGGTTAACCGAATAGGCGAAGGGGTCGACTTTATTAATATCGTTGCTTGGCGCCGTTTGGCCGAGATCTGTGGAGAGTATTTAAAGAAAGGGCGCCCCGTCGCCATTGAAGGGTGTTTGCAAATTCGTTCGTATACCGGCAAAGACGGCCAGGAGCGGACGATGACCGAAGTTATTGCCGATAACATGCAGATGTTGGGCAAAAAGTCCGATAGTCCCGCGACGGCCGCTGATAAGCCGACTGTAGCTGACGACGAAATACCATTCTAGGAGGAAAAAATGACTAGGGAAAGAAGAAAACCAAAAAAGAAGACGACCTTTAAGAAGAGGAAGAAAAAACCGTGCGTATTTTGTGTAGAGAAAAAGATCTTGGATTACAAAGATGTCCCCTTTATGCGACGCTTTATTACCGATCGGGGCAAAATTGCTCCGCGCCGTTTAACCGGTTGTTGTGCTCAGCATCAACGGATGGTCGCCAAAGTTATTAAGCATGCTCGCATTCTTAGCTTGGTCCCATTTTTGGTAGATTAGTATGAAATTAGTATTATTAAAAGATATTCCTAAAATTGGCGAGATCGACTCAATTATTAATGCCAAAGACGGTTATGCTCGCAACTATCTTTTGCCACAAAAGTTGGCGGTTGTTGCCACCCCCAAAGTTTTAGCCGGGGTCGAAGAGCGAAAGGCTTCTCGGGAAAAAGAACGGGAAGAAAAGAAATCTCATTTTGAAGAGATTGCCAAAAAGCTGGCCGAGACCGAGGTTACCATCATCGCTGATGTTGGAGATGAAGGGCGGCTCTTTGGTTCGGTTAATGCCCCAGACATTGTTGACGCGATTAAAGCTGCTACCGGGTTAGAAATTGACAAACGAAAGATCGACATGCTTGAGCCGATTAAAGTTATCGGCGAATACCAGGTGTCGATCAAACTTTTGCGTGATGTTGCGGCCGAAATCAAAGTCAAAGTTGTTGCCAAAATATAAGGATCTCCCCAATAAGCCCGGAGTTTATTTTTTCAAAGACAGACGGGGGATTGTTCTCTACATCGGCAAGGCAAAGTCACTTCGGAAAAGGGTAGCTTCTTATTTTAATCGTGAAGTCGACCTAAAAACCAGCATTCTCCTTGAGCATTTACATGATATCGACTATATCTTGGTCGCTTCCGAGTTTGACGCCATACTACTCGAAGAGGAATTGATCAAGAAATATCAACCGCGCTACAATATTATTCAAAAAGACGACAAAACTCATCCTTACTTGAAACTGACCGTTAACGAAGAGTGGCCCCGCTTGTTTCTGACCAGGCGAAAATATGATGATGGGGCGAGATATTTTGGCAAATTTGAAGGGAAGTTAGTTCGGGAAATTATTCGGCTGGTGAAAAGACTTTTTCCTATCCGTTGGTGCAAAGAGACCCCTCTTAGAATGAGAGAGCAACCGTGTTTATATTATCGGATTGGTGCTTGCGCCGCCCCCTGTGTCGGCAAAAACAATCGGGTCGATTATCAAACCATGGTCAAAGGGATAACAGCTCTACTGGAAGGGAAGCTGGGGAAGGCGCTCGATTCCTTAAAAACGGAGATGACCAGAGCTTCGGGGCGGCAAGATTATGAGCAGGCGGCCCTACTACGCGATCGGATCAGCACATTGGAAAAAATGGCGGCCGGCAAAGAGCTGGATCAACCGCCAGCTCCTCGCAAACTAAATTCCCTCAATGCTTTAAGTTCTGCGCTAAAATTATCAAAGCCGCCGATGCGTATTGAAGCTTTCGATGTCTCTAATATTCAAGGGAGCAACAATGTTGCAGCGGTGATTGTTTTTTATGGTGGGGTCCCACTCAAAGGGGATTATCGAAAATTCAAAATCAGGAGTGTAGATTCAAAAGCAAATGATGTGGCGGCCGTTTATGAAGCGGTCAAAAGACGATACACCGGGATGTTGGCCAAAAAACTCCCACTTCCGGACTTGATTGTGATCGATGGGGGGCTGGGTCAGGTAAATGCCGCGGCCAAAGCTTTGCGCGAAGCGAAATTAGAGATCGTTCCGGTCATCGGCTTGGCCAAAAGAGAGGAGTTGATCTTTTTCCCCGGCCAAAGTAAGCCGCTCGCCTTGCGCAAAAGTTCTGCGGCCCTTCATCTCCTGCAACGGGTCCGTGATGAGGTCCATCGATTTGTGCTTTCTTATCACCGTAACCGTCGTGACCGCGCCTTGTTTGACTAATAAGTTTATGTTATGATTGACCTCTCATGAGGAGATTATCCGCTCTTTTTTTACTGCTAATTTTCTTTTCTTTCGGTCAGGTTTGGGCTGTCAGCGAAGAGCAAAAGTTAAAAAACATCCAAAATGAGCTGGAAGCTAATAAAGTAAAACTGCAAAAGGTAAAAAAAGAAGAAGAGGCTGTTCTCGGACGCCTGGTTGTAATTAATAAAGAGCTATCTGCTACCAAAAGTAGTCTCTCGAAAGCACAAAAGACCATTCAGACCAACGAAAAACAGATCGGGACATTAACCAGTGAGTTGAAGGAGACTACGGCAGAGCTCAAGACCAAGGAAGCGAAATTGCTTGATCGAATAAACGAAGTTTATAAGAGCAGCAGTATAAATTATTTTGATCTTTTATTTACTTCTCAATCCTTATCCGACTTTTTAAACCGAATGTATTTCTTTCGCCGGACAGTTGAATTTGATGCCACTTTGGTGAACGAAGTTCAGGCGACTGTTGCTCAGGCGCAGAAAAAAAAGAATCAGCTGCAGTCCAAGACAGAGCAGGTGAAAAAGCTGGCTGTTGAAATTGCCGAAAAGAAGAAAACTATCGCCGTAAAGGTGGAAGAGAAGGAGCAGGTTTACGCCGGGCTAAAACAGCGACGCATAGAATATGAAGCGGAGATCGCCGAGTTAGAAAAAAGCTCAAAGGAGCTAGAGGTTTTGATCTTAAAAAGGATAGCGGCGAGCAAGGGTTCCAAAGTGTTGGGAAGCGGGATATTTGCAATGCCGACGACTGGGCGCTTTACCTCCAGCTACGGTTGGCGCCGGCATCCTATTTGGGGTGGGAAAAACTTTCACCGCGGCCAGGATATTGCCAACAAATATGGAACGCCGATTAAAGCGGCCGATGCCGGAGAAGTAATCTTTGCCGGTTGGTGGGACGGATATGGCAAAGCTATTGTAATAGACCATGGGAGGAGTACTACTACTGTTTATGGTCATATGTCTCGCCTATACAAACAAGTTGGCGATATTGTGGCCAAAGGGCAGATTGTCGGCCTGATGGGGAGTACCGGATATTCCACCGGGCCTCATCTCCATTTTGAGGTTCGCAAAAATGGTAAGCCTGTCGACCCGATGCCATATTTAAAATAGGTCCGATTGGCGGTATACTTAGTACAATACGATTAAGTCAGGAGAAGTCCACAGTCTCCAAAAAAGGAGTAAGTATGAGTTTTAAGAAAATAATTGTCGTTTTGGCTATTTTTGTTATTGGAATATCGGTGGTGACCAAGGTTCGAGCGCAGGGTGAATTGGAACAACAGCTGGAAACTTATTTGCAGGTCTTGGATATTGTTAAGAACGATTATGTAAACAAAGAAGTCGATGATCAAAAGCTGGTCTACGGCTCGATTCGCGGGATGTTGGCCGCTCTTGATGATCCGTATACCAGATTTGTCGAACCAAAAGCCTATGATGAAATGAAAGTCAGGATGAGCGGTTCTTATTCGGGGATCGGCATTTATATCGGCATGAAAGACCACAACTTGGCTGTTATCTCTCCGATCGAAGGGACTCCCGCTTACAAGGCCGGCTTAAAGGCCGGAGATCTGATCGTTAAAATAGACGATAAAACTACCAAAGATATGGCGCTGGAAGAGGCTGTCAGTATTATCCGGGGGCCCCGTCTGACAACGGTCGTTTTGGGGATTGAGCGGAAGGGGTGGGAAAAAGCCAAGGATATTCCTATTGTCAGAAATAAGATTGAGATTAAAGCTTTGCGCACAAAGCTGTTGGACGGAAATATTGCCTATCTTAAACTCAACACTTTTGAGAATATCTCTTCGGCCAAAGAATTTGAAAAAGCTTTACGGACACACCGCGAAGCCGACGGTTTGATTATTGATGTGCGGGGGAACGGGGGCGGATTACTGCAAAATGCGATCGAGATCGGCAGCATGTTTATCGAAGATGGGATGATTGTTCAGACGATAGATCGTTACGGACGGAATGAGCAGATTAATTCGACCGGACGGGTCCTTTGGCGCAAGCCGACAGTTGTTTTGATCAACGAAGCTTCTGCTTCGGCATCGGAAATATTGGCTGGGGCATTAAGAGATAATCATGTTGCCACGCTGGTAGGGGAGACGACGTTTGGTAAGGCCTCGGTGCAAAATGTTCGCCGCTTAAATGACGGTTCGGCCTTGTTGGTAACAATTGCTAAATATCGGACCCCTAACGGAGACGATATTAATAAAGTTGGGATTTCCCCCGAAGTAATCGTTACTGTTCCGACCGAAGAAGCCTCTGCCAGTTTGGGGACTATGCCAGACGAAAAGACCGACCTTCAGCTCATTAAGGCGGTTGATGTTATAAAAGATCTGATTGAGCAGCGCAGCCGTGGTTAATCCTGAAATATTAGATAATCTTTCGGAAATAAAACGTTTGGACCCAGCTGGGATGCTGGCGACTGTTGTCGCTCTGCCTGATCAGCTTTTACAGGCTTATGAGTCGGCCGCGGAGATTAAATTACCAAAACTTAAGAAGTTTTCCCAGATCATTGTTTGCGGTATGGGAGGCTCGGCGATTTCCGGCAATATTATTTCCAATCTGCTGGGTAATCGGGTCTTAGTTAACCGGCATTATGATCTACCTGACTTTGTCGACGCAAAAACTCTGGTCCTGGCCCTCTCATATTCTGGCAATACCGAAGAGACCCTTTCCGCTGTTAAGCAGGCTCTGAAATGTCAGGCGCAAATTGTTTGTGTTACCTCTGGTGGCGAACTAAAGAAGATTGCCGCCGCCAACGAGCTCCCTGTTATTCCTGTTCCGGCCGGGTTTCAACCACGTGCCGCTTTGGCTTTTTTATTGATCTCGGCCCTGGTCGCGTTGGCCAAGCTCGGGGTGGTTAAAAACCTGGAAAAAGAGGTTAAAGAATCTGCCGCTCTGCTAAAGACTCTTGGTTCCAGCTATCTGCCGGAGACGATCTTAAAAAATAATCCGGTCAAGCAGGTGGCCAAAAAAATCTTTGGCAAGATCCCTGTTATTCTGGCTACCAGTGGGACGACGGAGGCGGCCGGTTTGCGGCTTAAAACTCAGCTCAATGAAAACAGCAAGCTCACGGCCCTATTTAATGTTTTTCCGGAGCTTAACCATAATGAGATTGTTAATTTAGCCGCGCTTAAAAAAGGGGAGCACAATTTTGCTCTGATCCTATTAAGGGATAGCGCAGATAGTGAACGAATCAAAAAACGGATCGAGATTACCAAGTCATTAATTGGTGGACAGTTGGGAGGGATAACGGAGATCGAATCTCAGGGGGCCTCTCCTCTGTCCCGCACCCTCTCTTTAATATATTTTGGTGATCTCTTAAGTGTTTATCTGGCTTTTCTGCAGGAAATCGATCCGACTCCGGTTGCTGTTATCGAGAGATTAAAAAAGGAGCTCTGCCGATGAAGGCGATTATCATCGCTGGAGGCCTTGGAACCCGGCTCCGTCCTCTGACCGACAATGTCCCCAAGCCGATAGTGCCGATCGTTAACAAACCATTTTTAATCCATCAGGTTGAGCATCTTATTGCTCACGGGGTGACTGAAGTGATTGTTAATCTCCACTATTTATCTGAAGAAATTAAAAAACTTATGGGGGATGGTTCTCGCTGGGGGATCAAGATATTTTATTCGATCGAAGAATCTCCATTAGGCACAGCCGGAGCGGTCAAAAATGCAGAGCAATTCTTTGGCACTGACCCGATGATTATATGTAATGCCGACGTTTTGACCGATCTAAATATTTCGGCCCTGGTCAATTTTCACCACGAGAAAAAAGCGGTGGTGACCTTGACTCTCAAAGAAGTTGAAGATCCGACCGCTTTTGGGCTGGTAGTGATGGATAAGACGGGGAGAGTCACCAAATTCTTGGAAAAACCGGGATGGGATATTATCAATCAAGAAAAATCAAGAACGATCAATGCCGGGACTTATGTCTGCAACCCGAGTATTTTTGCTTATGTTCCCAAGGGGAAACGTTTTATGTTCGAACACGATCTTTATCCACTTCTGTTAGAAAAAGGGGAACCGATTTTCGGGTATATCTCCGATTCTTACTGGTTGGATATCGGTAATCCGGAGAAATATAAAGAGGCTCACGAAGCTGTTCTACGAAAAGCGGTGTCGGTTAAAATTGAAGGAGCGAAACTGGATGATAAGATTTGGCTTGGTGAAGGGTGCCAGATCGATGAAAGTGCTAAGCTCCCAGGGCCGGTCGTATTAGGCAACAAGGTTAAGGTCGGACGGGGGTCCGAATTGCGTGATTATGTAACGGTTGGCGACAATGTGCAGATAGGGCATCATTGTTGTTTGGACCGGGTAATTATTTGGGCCGACTGCCGAATTGAAAATAATGTCCGCTTATCCGATTGCATCATTGGTAAAGGGTGCGTAATAGAGGATAATGTTGTAATAGAACACGGGGCTGTTTTAGCTGACGGCTCCATCGTCAAAAAAGGGTCCAAGATCAGCGCGTAAGGAGAAACGGATGTTAAAAATATTCGACAAAAAAGCCGAAATAAAAAAAGCTGTTGCCGCACTCATTAAGAAACAGTCTTTTGAACATAATCCGGCACAATTGGGAACAGTTAATGAGATCATTCAAAACGTTATTAAGCATGGCGACCAGGCAGTTGTCGACTATACGCAAAAATTTGATGGGAAGAATATTGCAATTGCCGATCTCATGGTTGACTCCAAACGTCTCGATAGCGCCTATAAAAAAGTCGGCCGTTCATTTCGGGCGGCGTTGACCAAGGCGATCCAGAATATTAAGGCTTATCATATTAAACAGCGTCCCGATGAGTGGTTTGAAACGTTGCCGCTTGATGTTGTGTTGGGGCAGCGGGTTATTCCTTTGGAGCGGGTCGGGATATACGTCCCCGGCGGCAAGGCGGCTTATCCCTCCTCGGTATTAATGACTGCTATTCCGGCCAAAGTCGCCGGCGTTAATGAAGTGATCATGGTTTCTCCTCCACCGATCAAGGATGAAGTTTTGGTGGCGGCCGCCGAAGTCGGAGTTTCTGCTATTTATCAAGTTGGTGGGGCGCAGGCGGTGGCCGCTCTCGCTTATGGGACCAAGACTATTCCGCGAGTCGATAAAATTGTCGGTCCGGGGAATATTTATGTGACGCTGGCGAAAAAACAGGTGGTGGGGCAGGTCGGGATCGATGGGTTGGCCGGGCCGTCTAATGTAGTTATCATTGCCGATCAAGATGCGGTGCCGGAATTCTTGGCAGCCGATCTTCTGTCGCAAGTCGAACATGATCCTGATTCGTTTGCTGTTTTGATCACTAATTCCCCTAAAATTGCAGAGAAAACGGAAAAGTTTATCGGTATGCAAATTGAAAAGCTGAAACGGAGGAAGATCATCGATCAAGCTGAAATTTATATTTTTGTAGTCAGTAATATTCACGAAGCGGTCGATATTACCAACGCGATCGCCCCCGAGCATCTAGAATTAGAAGTCGGTGCTCCGCAGCGAATTTTGGAAAAGATCAAAAATGCCGGGGCTGTTTTTCTGGGACCTCATTCTCCGGTCCCTGTCGGCGATTACATTGCCGGGCCGAATCACGTATTACCTACCGGCGGGACTGCCCGTTTTGCCTCACCTCTGGGGGTGTATGATTTTGTCAAAACCCAGAGTATTATCGGGTATACAAAGCCGGCGTTAAAAAATGTTTGGAAAGATATTAAGTTGTTGTCTTCAATTGAAGGATTAGATGCTCACGGCAAGGCGATTGACGTTAGGTTTTCTTAAGGAACTTTGCTGTTAAAACTGCTGCCAGGCTTTCCAGGCGCGACAGTTCGGTCAGAGCTTCTTCTTCCAGCTCTCTATCCGGAGATAGTCGCGGAGTTACTCCTTCTAGTCTTCTTAAAAATGCGGCGATTGCTTCGGGCGTTTTTTTTGTCGTTAAAAGAAAATTTCTCAAATCCCTCGCGGAGTCATCAAGCTCCAACATCTGGACTTCAAGTAGTTCTCTATCCACCGGTTCTTTTTTTGTGGGGGGCAGAGCGGGATCTTCCGGCTTAGGTTGTGGAGACGGCTTTTGTTTTGGCTCATGTTTGGCTATTAATAATTCAACCTCATTTTCCAGGTTAGGGAAATTGCGCAGATAAATTAGCAGCAGGTCTGCCGGGGTTTGCCGGTTTGGGGAGAGTTCCTGTGATCTTCTCCAGTAATCATTAGATTCTGCCGGCCTGTTATTCAGATGTTCTATTAGAGAGAGCAGAGCATGACAAATACTTTTTTCCTGTGGTTTAAATACTTCATCAGAAGCTTCCAGGGCATAAGTTAGGTCTTCTCGGGCAAGGGATAACTGACCGCTTGCCAATAATATTGCTCCTCTATTATGTCGCACCTGAGCAGCTACTCGAGGGGGGCAGACTGATTCTGCCAACACCGTATCTGCTTCAGTTAATGCTTCCTCTGGTCTCCCGAGGCGGACCAAGGCGGCCACCTTATCGGCCCTGGCAATCAATTTTGTTTCCCTGGGATATTCGGGCTGGTCGATTACAGTTTGGAATTCTGCCAGAGCTTCTTGGTCACGGTTTAGACGCAAGAAAAATTGTCCTTGTTTGTATCTGGCAGTTGCTTCGGATTGAAGCGATAAGTCTGCAAGGCCCAATATCTTTTCGTTTTGCGCCAGGCCTTCAGCCCATCGTCCCAAGGCTCCTAAGCTGTCGACTAGTGCCGCTAATACCTCGTATTGGAGAGGAGTGGGAAGTATGTCCAGTTCGGCGGTAACCATGAGCAAGTCTCGCGTTGCGGCGGGCAGGTTGTTTGTTTGAAAATGGAATAATCCGCGCAACATATACCCTGCCTCAATTAAGCTAGTCGGGACAATTGCCGCCTTGGACAACAACAGATTGAGATCTGGTATGTAGTCCTTGAGGCCGGCTAATCCCTCGGTAGCGGCAAGCTGCATTACTTGGCTTAATTGGACTGCCCACAAGATAAAATATCTATCGGGCAAGCTCCCTGCCTGGCCCCTGATTCTCTGTAATTCCGCGTTACTTTCTTCTGGGCGGCCGAGTTTTTCTAGCAGGCGAACTCTAAGCAGGCCTATTATTACTCTCCCCGAGGCGACAATGAGCGATTCTCTCATCAGTCGGTCGGAAATTCCCAAAGCCTCCTGATCTAAAGTTTCGTCCGCCAGCTGACAAGAGATTATTTCCAGTTTCAGAAATTGACTGAGCAGGTTGAATTTATCTCTCCCTTCCGTTGGGGGCATTTGTGCGGCCAAAGCGATGTCGAGGGAGGACTCTTCTCCCTTTCCCAGCTCCCAATATACACAAGCGCGATACAGGTATATCCAGCCGAGGGCCGGATTTTGTTCTCTTGTGCCGACTGTTGACAACAAAACTGCTTCGCTCAGTTCAGCTAAGGCGAGTTCGTTTTGTCCTCTTTTCCAATAAAAGACCCCCAGCAGATTATGTGTGCGGACTTTCATCCGTTCTTTGTGGTCTAGACTCCTTATTCTTTCGCAAGCGGCTTGGGAGTCTTTTAGTAATTCTATAGTTTTATCAGTCTTTCCTCGATTAAATTCTTCCTGTGCCAGCCTGGTGTTCACATATACTATTTGTTCTGCCGAAAGGGTTGCTCCTGATCGGGCAATCCGTTTTGCCTCGGCTACTTCGGCGCGGGAATATACCGTTGCTCGACCGGAGCCGAATAGACTTTCATCTATAGTTTTAACTCTCGGCATCGATTGAGACTCATGATGAAGGCGGGCTTGCCTCTCCCTTCGGCGGGAAGGCGCAGGTTCCGCTTTTTGTGGACAAGCTTTTCTTTGTGTTGGATCAAATCTTACAGCCATAACAAGAATGTTTCGGCTGTTTATTGAAAAAATTTCACGGTTTGGGTAATATTATTTGATAGCTGCTAACAATTCCAATGGATTTTTTCTGATAATTTTAATCGCCTCAGCCTCGCTTAATCCGGCCGTCAGGGCGATTTGTAGAGCTTGTTCCTGTGTGATCAGATCTTTTTCGTTATGCGCGTCGGTGTTGACCAGCATTTTAGCGCCGATCTTTTTTGCGAGTGCGGCGACATGTTTGTTTCCTTCGCGATGCCCGTGGCGGGCAGAAAGCTCCAGGAAGATATTGTTCTCTCTGGCTAGCTGAACATCTGCTTCAGTAATCATTCCTGGATGAGCCAATATGTCGACCAATCCTTTGAGTTGTAGGGCGGCGTGATTTGTCCCTTTTGGCACTGCCGGTTCGGCGACCGATTCGCCGTGAACAATGATGATCTTTGTTCCGAGTTTACGGGCTTGTTTGGCATATTTCTCAATCTGATCGGGTGGGAGGTAACTGATTTCAGCCCCGGGGAGTATTTTAATTTTTGTCTTGCCGGTGATCTCTTGGCAAAATCTGACTAAACTTTTAACTGTGATTACCAAATTTGATGGATCGACATGGTCGGTCAGGGCAATAACAGCGTGCTCTTTGTGTTCGGCTTCGAGGGCTAAGGCGAGCGGTAATAACTGGCCATCGGAAAAAATCGTGTGACTGTGGAATTCAAAGCGTAGACCTAAGTCTTTGCTCATTATGCAGTGGCGGATTTTTTGGGGACTTTTCGCAGCAAACCACGTTGGCGTAGTTTCTCTCGGCGTTTCTTGCGGCGGCGTTTGATCTCTTGTTTTCTTTGACGGATCATTATGATATTTTAGCAGTTTTATTGAAATTTATCAATTGATACGCCGAAAAAGCAATATGCCTATAGAAATACCGCGTAAACCTGTCGTGCCGCCAGGGCCGCATGCGCGATCAGTAACTCTGCCAATAGCGAATATATTACGGTCCGCCAGAACTCTTATTGAGTTGAAGCAATGGGAGAAGGCTTTGGAGCTTTTGGAGCAGATTCCTCGAGGCGATTATGTGGGATCGCAATATGATCAAGCATATTTGATGTTAGCCTATATCTATTTTCGAACGAGGCCAAATTATCAGGCGATGGGGCTAGATCGTTTACGATGTGTGATTAAAACCTGTCTGCGCCTGATTGAGATCTTGCCAAACGACAGACGTGTTGGATTGGCCTATTTTAATCTGGCCTTATTGAAATTTGCCAAACATACTTTCGATGATGCAAGGGGTCTGTTTGTTAAAGCCTCCAGCCTGGGAGGAGAAATGACCACTAAATACCGGGATGCAATTGATAGCGGACGCAGAGAGGCGCTCGAATATTTATTGGGGCAATTACGTCCTCTTACTGAGAAGTTGGCCTCAATTAGCCTTGGCAAAACTATCTGGGGGCCATCAGCTCAAGCGCCTGCCGATCAAAGCCCGGAAGAGAGGTTAAGGGGGCTGCAAAGTTATTTAATTGGGCAGGTTGAACGGGATGATTTTGCGGCGGCCGTCAATTTATTAAACGTTGCTCGTCAGGAAGGGCTTTCCGACCTGGCTCTGCTTATGCCTGTGATTGATTTCTTTTGCCGGCAAAATAAACCAGAGTCGGCGGAAAAACTCTTTGTCTTTGCTCGGGAAAATATCAGTCGGGATCTTTTTGTAGTGATAGTTGAGCAGATCTTTCCTTCAGAACATGATGAGGCGGAGCCTTTGTATAAAGACCTAAGAGGCCGAACGTTTGAACATTTGCGCTATCTCATTAACGATTGAGCCTCTCCATTCAACATTTTTAAACCGCTTAAACCAGGTCATTTGTCGTCGGGCAAAATTGCGGGTCCGTTTTTTTAGCTCTTCGATCATTTTGTCTCTTGACCAGTTGCCATTCAAATATTCAATAACCTCTTTATAACCTAGAGCCTGGAACGATTTGAGCTCTTGGGCATATCCTTTTTCTAGCAAGCCTTTAACTTCCTCAACTAACCCTTGTTCTATCATTTGATCGACCCGCTGATTAATTTTTTCATAGAGTTCTTCTCGGGGAATAGTAAGGCCGATTATTTTGTAATCCGTAATCCGTAACGAGTGATCTGTAGCTCTTTCCTTTTGAAGCTTGCTGATCGGCTGACCGGTTAATTCATGTACTTCTAGAGCCCGCACCAGTCTTTTTTTATCGTTTGGATTAATCTTGTTTGCTGCTTCGGGATCTATTAATCGGAGTTTGGAGTGTAGCGTTTGGATTGGGACTTGTTCCAGTCTTATCCTGATCTCAGGGTTGGCCTTAGCTATGGGGAATGAGTATCCTTCTATCAGGGAGTGAAGATAAAGCCCTGTTCCGCCGACGATTATAGGGTTTTTATGATTCATTTGGATTTTGGACTTTGTCATTTGGCATTCTCTGACAAAGTCAGAGACGGTCCATTCTTCGTCAGGGTTGCGAATATCAATTAAGTGATGAGGGATCCCTTGGCGTTCTTCTATTGTCGGCTTGGCGGTCCCGATATCCATCCCCCGATAGACCTGCATCGAATCGGCCGAAATTATTTCCCCGCCAATTTCTTTGGCCAGCTCGATGGCAAGCTTTGTCTTGCCGACTGCGGTGGGGCCGAGGAGAATAACTGTTTTCATTTACTCCGGAGAGTCTCGGTATTTCTTGATCCGTTTTTCAACGTAACCAAGCGGTTCCAGGGTAAGATAAGTGATAAACGTAACGACTACTGCTGCAAGATACATACTGGTTCCGGCAGCGAGCCCAATAGCAGCAGTGATCCAGATCGAAGCGGCGGTGGTCATCCCCCTAATGTTCCCTTCTGCACGTAGAATACAGCCTGCGCCGATAAATCCGATGCCGGTTACGACGCCGGCGGCTATGCGATCGGCTGTCCCTGTGTTGACGATAAACATCATGTTGCCGGAGATGATCATGAATAATGCAGAGCCGACCGAAACTAATATATGAGTGCGCAACCCGGCCGATTTCCCTTCTTTTTCTCTAAACCAGCCGACTACGCCGCCGAGCAGAAAAGCCAGGAGCAGATTAATTACTATAGTTATGTCTGACATGAAATAATTATAGCATCTTAGCTATTGAGTTTCTAACTTCTTCTACTTTCGTGGTGTAATCTGTTTCGGATGTTATTTCAATCGGTTGACCGACCGAAAATTTAACCGGTCGTGGGTGAAGGATTAATGAACCTTTGGGCAAAATATGGAAACTTCCGGAAATGGCGACAGGCATTATCGCCGCTTTTGATTTTAACGCGGCCAAAAGACTCCCTCTTTTAAATGTGCCCAGCTCGCCGGTTTTTGTTCTGGTCCCTTCGGGGAATATTAAGACCGAGCCGCCTGATTGAACAATCGCAATTATCTCTTCGACTGTCCGATAGGCGCTGCGAATCATTTTGCGGTCGATAGAAAAGTAGCCGGCTTTTTTGATATACCAGCCGAATAACGGGATTTTGAACAGCTCTTTTTTGATCGCAAAACGAAAGCCGATCGGCAAAACAGCCAACAACAGCATTACATCGACAGCCCCCTGATGATTGGAAGCAAAAATAACTGCTTTATCCTGAGGGATATTTTTCAGCCCGGTCTTTTGAATCTTTATGCCGGAGGCAAAAACTAAAACTTTTGTCCAATAATGGGCCGAAGTTTGGAACAGCCTGGTTTGGTCTTTGGCAAAAGGGGCAATCATTACCGTTATGGCTGTTCCGATCAGGAATGTTACAGCAAATGTTAAATAGAAAAGTAAGGTATGGATCAGTCGGATAATTGCCATAAAGATAGTATAGCAAAAAAGCGAAAAAGACTGAAATTTTCCCGGGTTTTGTCTGATGGTTAAGCGAGATGGCTATGCAAATTACTAAAATCGACGAATCGATTCAAGCGACCTTGAATCAGCAAATCCAAACAGCGAAAACTGGCTGTAAATTGTGCATCTATTTTGCCAACAAAGCGTGTAAGCTGCCCAACATTCAGTTCGCCATTTGTAAATCGTGTCCCAAGGCGGTTCAGTATCTGAAGGCGAATGCTGTTGGCAATCTTTTTAGCAAAATTAAAGGGTTGGCGATAATGATGATGGGGAAGATGGGGGTTGGG
>JBDRIF010000075.1:0-10508 GCA_043816125.1 bacterium | reverse complement strand
GGCGTGTAGTATTTCGACATCAATTTGTATTATACTACAAATATGCCTTTTCTACCGACTGATAAGTCGGAAATACATAAGCCTCTTGATATTATTCTTGTTAGCGGGGATGCCTATATCGACCATCCGAGTTTTGGGACGGCACTGATCGGCCGTTACTTGGAAGCTCACGGATTCTCGGTCGGCATTATCGACCAACCGGACTGGAGGTCGGACAAGGATTTTCAAAAACTTGGCAAACCGAACCTCTTCTTCGGTGTTTCAGCCGGCAATCTCGATTCGCTGGTGGCCAATTACACTGCCGATAAGAAGATCCGCCGCAATGACATGTATTCGCCGAACAATGAGGCTGGCCATCGACCCGATCGGGCTTCGATTGTCTATTCCAACAAACTGAAATCGTTGTTTCCTGGAGTGCCGATTGTCCTTGGAGGAGTCGAAGCCAGCTTGCGTCGCTTTGCTCATTATGATTACTGGTCTGATAAGGTCCGCCGTTCTCTTTTGTTTGATACTAAGGCGGATTACTTGGTTTATGGCATGGCCGAGAAAGGGATTCTGGCTATCGCCCAAGCAACAAAACAATTGCCGAATACGGCAATCGTCGCAAAAGACATTTCTGCTTATGAAAATGCTCTGATTCTGCCGAGTTATGAGGAAGTTTTAGCGGACAAGAAAAAATATGCTGAAGCATTTAAGCTGTTCTACCTAGAAGGACGGAAAAAACACCCGCGGACGATAATTCAGCCGTGCCAAGGACGTTACCTTGTCGTCTATCCGCCAGAGAACCTGACTTCGCAGGAGTTAGATGGATTGTTTGAGCTCCCTTTTATGCGCGCGCCGCATCCGAAATACGAAAAGAGCCCGATCCCGGCCTGGGGCTTTGTAAAATTCTCAACCATTTCTCATCGCGGTTGTTTTGGCGGCTGTTCTTTTTGCGCCATCTCCCAGCATCAGGGGAAATATATTGTCAGCCGAAGTCTGGAATCGATCAAAAAAGAAATTACGGAAAAAATTGTCCCTCAAGCCGATTTCAAAGGGACGATTCTTGATGTCGGCGGGCCGACCGCCAATATGTACGGGATGAGTTGCTCGGCGGAGGAGGGTTGTACCAGGGCGAGTTGTATTTATCCGACTGTTTGCCCAAGTCTTGAGATATCGCAGAAGCCGGCGTTGAAATTGTTACAGGAAATTGGGAAATTGTCGGGCGTAAAGCATTTGTTCGTCAATTCAGGCGTTCGGTACGACCTGGCGATGATGGATGACGAATATATCGAAGAATTGGTCAAGGATCATGTCAGCGGTCAGATGAGTATCGCTCCCGAGCATATTTGTGAAGAAGTTTTGTTGATGATGGGGAAGCCAAAGGTTGATCAGTTTCTCAAGTTCAAGGATAAATTTGAAGAGCTGAATAGAAAGCACAAGAAGAAACAGTTTTTGATCCCGTATTTTATCTCTTCCCATCCCGGGAGTACGCTAAACCATGCTTTGGAGCTGGCTTTGTTCCTCAAAAAGCACAATATTCGGGTTGAGCAGGTGCAGAATTTTACTCCGACGCCGATGACCGTTTCGACTTGCATGTATTATACTGGGCTTGATCCATTTATCGGTAAAGCTGTCCATATCCCCAAAGGGGAGGAGCGGAGTTTTCAAAAGGCCTTACTTCAGCCCCATTTAGAAAAAAATTATCGTCTGGTGACCAAAGCTTTGAAACAGATGGGGAAGACGAAATATCTCAAGGAGCTGACCAGATAATATCAAATCGCATGATATAATTTGTATCTCAGGGGACAGAGGGGGTGATGGAATGAATAAGGAAAAGGAAAGATTTGAAATGTTGTTAGAAGAAATTAGAGATAAAGTCCAATTTATTGCCGAAGGACATGGTTTGTTGGGCTCTAAGATAGATAGTTGGGGGGCTAAGGTATCCGGTTTGGAGGCTAAAATAGACAGAAATGAGCAATCAATCGCTAGAAACGGCAAAAAAATTGATGCTGTTCATAGGTCATTGAAAAACGAAATCAATGTAACTTTTTTGGCGCTCAATGACAAGCTTGATGATCATATCAAACAACCGGCTCATAGCTGATTAATACCGCTCAATTACTGCCGGTCATGTTAGAATAATTGCTATGGAATTCAAATATGTAATCATTGGCGCCGGAGTTGTCGGTCTGGCTGTTGCCAGAGAACTTTCTCTTCATGTCCAAGATGACGAAGGGGTAGTGGTCCTGGAAAAAGAAAAAACATCCGGCACCGGCATCTCTAGCCGCAACAGCGAAGTTATCCATGCCGGTATATATTATCCGACTAATTCTTTAAAACACCGCTTATGTATCGAAGGCCGTCGTTTGCTTTATCAGTACTGTGCCGAAAAAAACATCCCTCACCAAAAATGCGGCAAATTAATTATTGCGACCGATCCTTCTGAAAGTGACGCTTTAGCCAAAGTTTATGATCAGGCACAGAAGAATGGGGTAGAGAATGTTGTCAGGTTGACCAGGGAAGAAGCTTTGGCCCTGGAGCCGGATATTAATGTTCATGAGGCGTTGTTGTCTAAAGAGACCGGCATTATTAATGTTCATTCTCTGATGGATGTATTGGAAAAAGAATTCGTCGCTAATAATGGGACGATCGCCCATAACTCGGAGGTTGTCGTGATAGCGTATGATGGAAAAATGTTTACCGTAACGCTAAAAGACGGGACCGTTTTGTTGGCTGACAAGGTGATCAACTGTGCTGGTTTGGGAGGAATTAAAGTTTCGGAATTGTTAGGGATAACACCGGAGAAAATGTATCCGTGCAAAGGAAGTTATTTCTCTTATAACGGAAAACATTCCTGCAAACATCTGGTCTATCCGGTCCCAGAACATAACCTCAAAGGCTTAGGTGTCCATGCGACAATTAGTTTGGATGGGACCCTTCGTTTTGGTCCTGATGTTGAATACTCCTCTGATATAAATGACTATCAGGTTGATTCGGCCAAGCATCAGGCCTTTGCTCTCTCTGCCCAAAAACTTTTTAACAATCTGGATTCGGTAAAATTAACTCCGGATATGGCGGGAATGCGGCCGAAGATCCAGGGGCCGTCAGATAAAGTAGTTAAGGATTTCTATATCAAGAACGAAACTGAATTTCCCGGCTTTATTAATTTGTTGGGGATCGAATCACCGGGACTAACTGCTTCACTGGCGATAGGGCAGCATGTTTGGGAAAAACTGTTAGTCTAACGCGTCCAGCTCTGCAATCAGGAGTTCCAGCTCGGCATAGCCGCTATCAAGCGCGGTTTGGTGTTGGTGGGCTTTGATCTGTAATTTTTGAATCTCCGCTCCCTCGCCCCTGGCTGCCGCGAGCGCTGTTTTTAGATTCGCTGTTTCCAAAGCTTTCTCTTCGTCATCGATCATTTTTTCTACTGACGCAATCTTCTCATGCAAGGCTTTTAGTTTTTTCTGATGCTCAGCTTCTTTTTTGTCCTGCGCGCGCATCGCCGTAGCAGAGACTTTCTTTTTCCTGGTTTTTTTTAGAGCCGGCTCCCAGCCGAGTTTATCCAAAAAGTCTTGATAGGTCCCTTCAAAAACAAAGACCTGGTCGTCATTGAAAACAATCAGCCGATTGGCCAGGTGATGAAGAAACATCTCGCTGTGAGTAACGATGATAACTGCGCCGGGGAACTCATCGAGCGAGGCGATCATCGAATCGCACGATTCGACATCAAGATGATTGGTCGGCTCATCGAGCAAGAGTAGGTTGGTAGGGGTGAGGAGGATTTTACCGAGCGAGACCCGGCTCTTTTCCCCGCCGGAGAGGATCGAGATCTTCTTTAGGGCCAGGTCACCAGGAAACATCATCGCACCGCAGGTTTTACGAATATCGCCATATCTTAAGTCGGGCCGCACCTGGCCCAATTCGCCTTCAATGGTATGGCTCGGGGTTAGCCGCTCGATATTTGTCTGACCAAAATAGCCGATCTGGCAGTTTGGATGTTTGCTGATTGTCCCCTCATTCGGTTTGAGCTCGTTGGCCAACAGGCGGAGGAGGGTAGATTTTCCTTTGCCGTTTTTACCAATTACGCAGATCCGGTCATCTTTTTTTATTTCTAATGACAAATCTTCGATCAATGTCCTCTCGGGGGTATAGCCAAAGGTCAGGTTATCAATTTGCATCAGGCGTTTGGCTTCAAAAGGGAGCGAGTTGAACCGAAAGCCGAGCTCCATTATTTTTCCGAGTTCTTTTTTGTCTCCCATCCGGTCGAGGGCTTTAATGCGTGACTGCACCATGCTCGCCCGGGCGGCTGAGGCGCGGAACCGATTGATAAACTGAACAGCCTCTTCCCGTTTTTTTGATTCTCTCTGCCTGGTCTTTTCATAAACATCTTCTTCAACCGCGATCTGTTCAAAGAGTTTGATCGTATCCCCCTCGATCTTTTTTATCTTTTGCCTATGGATCGCCATCGTGTGGGTAGTGACGCTGTTCATAAAGTCCCGATCATGGGTGATGATCATCAGTTCGTTGTTCCAGCGCTGTAAAAAACGGGCGAGCCAGCGGATGGATAGGATGTCCAGATAGTTAGTCGGCTCATCGAGCAGTAATAAATGGGGCTCGGCCAACAGGACCTTGGCCAGATTTAATCGAACCTGAAAGCCGCCGGAAAATTCCTCCGGAGATTTATAAAATTCGTCTTCGGTAAAACCGAGCCCCGACAAGATCTTTTCTGCTTTCCAAATCTCGTCTTTATCTTCGGCTCGGAGTCCGAGGCACGCTTCATTAAGGACCATGCTTTCCGTAAATTTAAGGTGTTGTTTGAGGTAGCCGATCGTATAGTTCTTTGGCCGGGAGATTTTCCCCTCATCAGGGAGGACTTCGCCGGTGATCAGTCGAAAGAGGGTGGTTTTGCCCGAGCCGTTACGCCCGACCAAGCCGATCCGCTCCCCGCTATGGATATTAAAACTAATATCATCCAGAAGTTCCTGTCCGCCAAATCCTAACGAAAGTTGATTGATCTGTAACATTAGCTTAGCAGTGCCTCTGTCAGTTCGATTACTCCGGTTTTATCCTCCGAAGAATAAGGGATCAGCAGTTGTCTGCCGACCAGCTTTCTTATTTCCCTAAACCGTGCCTCATACTCTGATTTTTTGATCTTGTCTGTTTTGTTGGCAACAACAATGATCTTTTTTTTATGTTCTCTCAACGCCTCAAGCATCTCCAGGTCCCCCTCTGTCGGTCCTATTTTTGAGTCGATAATCTGGCAAACATATTTTTGTTTGTATGATGATTTAAACAGGTACCAATTGATTCGGTTGAGTAGTTGTTGCCGAATTTCCCATGATGCTTTGGCGTAACCATAGCCGGGGAGATCGAGCAGATATGTTGAGCCGTTGAGCAAGAAGAGATTTATCTCCCTGGTCCGGCCGGGGTATGAACTAGTTATTGCCAGGGCTTTTTGTTTGGTCAGGGAATTGATGACGCTTGATTTTCCGACATTGGAGCGGCCGATAAAGGCGATTTGCGGTTTGTCGTCTTCCAGTAGCTCGTCGGGCCCAACCAGCCCTTTAATGAATTTTGCCGATGTAATTTCCACCTATTCATAATATCAAATAATCCCGCAAAGTGCTAATTTGTTCAATTTTGATTGACGCCAGGGGGCAGATAGGTCATACTGATGCCAAGGTCGAAGTTAATAGTTGTATTCAGATTCGTGAATCAGCGTTTTAATTAAGGAATTTTAATTTAAGGAGATCAATCACAGATGAAAAGCATATTTGTAGGTAACATGCCTTGGTCCGCGACAGACGACGAGCTGAAACAGAAATTTTCTGAATTCGGCGCTGTCAGTTCGGCCAGGATCATGATGGACAGAGAATCTAACAGATCGCGCGGCTTCGGTTTTGTCGATATGGAAGATGCCGATGCGGAAAAAGCTATTGCAGCTATGAATGGCCAAAAGTGGGGCGATCGGGAACTAACCGTTAACGAAGCCAAACCTCGGTCAAACAGTCGTGAAGGCGGCAGTGGCGGCGGACGAAGAGACTTTAAACGTTTCTAAGCCGTTTCTAGTTTAATAATTATAAGGTGTTTGATTAATTTCAAGCACCTTATTTTTTTGTCTTGACAAAAGTCGGCAGGCAAAATAAGCTAGGGTAGGTTGATATAAGGAGGGGGTTTTGATATGAAAATCCGATCTTATCTTTTGGTTATAGGTCTATTAATTGTTGTTTTTCTTCTTTTTGCTTGTAGTCAAACTACCGGAACTTCCGCTCCTCAGGTTGCGGCGACCTTAACGGTCACCGGGGTCAATCCTTATACTATCGATCAACCGGCAGTTGCTTCTAGTATTGTTGCTAATTCTCTTTTTCCGGCCGACGCGCAAATGAATGTAACTTTCAGCTCGATTAAATTCTCCGAAGACGGGGTAAGCTATGGCTCAAATATATTAAGCGAGCCGATTACAATCAATCTTTTTGATTCTTCTATTCGTACTGATTCTGGCTCGACAGTAGAGGTTTCTGTCGCCACCGGTATTGTGGTGACGCATGTCAAGATGGCGATCAGTGCTATGAGTTTATCGGCTTCTGGAGAGACGACCAGGAATATTAAAACTGATATGGAAGAGGGGGGAGAGTTTGATTTAGACGGGGTTGTAATGGAAGTTCTTCCTTTTTCCTATTCGGGGGGCGAACTGCGGATGAATATGTTTATGCCCAGGCCGACCGATGTCGCCTTTGCCGATTGGAACCCGAGGGATAGTGAGCCGACTTTTAATTTTTATGGTGACGGGATAGTGCAGAGCGCAATTGGGACTCTTCATATAAATGTTGTTGACGCTGTGCCCGGCAATTATCTATACGCTCAGGCTTATCGGAGCAGAGAACAGGGGACCGGGCCGGTCTTTACGACCGCCTTTACCGAAGCGGCGGCGACGGCCGAAGGGACAACCGAAGTGACCGCCAGTGGCAGTATTGTTTTGCCGGCAGGTACTTTTTATCTGGCAGTATCGGCGACCAACGGGCCTCTTTCTGCTGAAGCAATTTCTTCTTTTGAAAGTACCGAGTGGACGATTGGCGGGAAAAACCGTTCCAACAGTATTATTACTGTCGAAGCCTATGGCGAACATACAGTTACTTTGAGTCGGGAGACCGATACCGGCTCCAGCGAGCCGGAGGCCGAAATTATCCGCCCGATTTTACAATTTTTGGTCACTGCCGAATCGACTATTACTTTGGGGGAGGGGGCTGGCTGGCTTTTGTTCTCGTCAACTACTGAAAGCGGCATCTTAGATAGTATTGAGCGGGATGTCCCGTTTATGGAGACGATCGAAGCGAGCAGTTTTTTGACCACCACTCTGACGATTGAGACGATGGAACAAGGGACCTATTATCTGCTTCTTTTCCTTGATGTTGACGGCGATCGGCTGATGGATCCTGGACTCGATTATTGGGGAACCTTTGGCGGCAATGTCATGGCCCCAGATCCGATTGTTTTGACTAATGAAGTTACTACTATTATTGACAGTGAAAACGAGCTGGAGCTGATGCTCTTTACTGACGGGCCGTAGCAGATAGGCTCAGAACCCCGCCTCGATCTTCCGCTCCTGCTGTACCGGCCTGCCGGACTTCGTGTTAAAATGAATACGTGACAAAGAAGTATTTCATAAAGACGTACGGATGCCATCCGCCTACGGCGGATAAAAATGAACCTCGCTGATTCGAAACGAATAGCTGAGATATTTGGTATAATTTAATTATGACTGAAAAGAAAGAGCTGTATATTGTCGGCGGCCCAAATGGGGCTGGCAAGACTACCTTTGTAAAACATTTTTTGCCAGAGTATGTCAACGTAACGAACTTTGTGAATGCGGATGATATCGCCGTTGGGCTTTCTCCCTTTGATCGCAATGCCATGCCGATAAAATCCGGCAAGATAATGCTGGAATTAATTGATCAATATCGGGAAAAGGGGCAATCTTTTGGCTTTGAAACAACCTTGGCTGGTCAAAAATGGCGAAAGATGATTGCCGAAATGAAAAGTGCCGGCTATCGAGTGTATATATTCTTTCTCGATCTATCTTCAGCCGATCTGGCAGTGGCCAGGGTCAAATATCGAGTTAAATCGGGAGGTCACGAGATTCCTGAGGAAACTATTCGTCGGAGATATGTGCGAGCCAGGGCGAATTTCTGGTATAATTATAAAGAGCTGGCAGAAAACTGGTATCTGTTCTTTGGAGGAACAATAATTATGGTGCCAAGTCATAAAACAGACAAATTAGGACTGATGGCTGAAAAGGCTTTTAAGGAAGCGGTTAAAGCCGCACTTAAAACTCATCAAGAGAAGGGGATTCCCGCTGTTTTTATGAAAAATGGCAAGATTGTTTATTTAATGCCTGATGGCAAAGTTGTTGAAAAAGTTAAGCCTCACAAAAAATCCTCTAAATGACCCGCAAATATTACATTAAAACGTACGGATGACACTTGGGCGGCAATTTACCATAAATTAAATACTGCCCTTAAATTATTATATTTGCCGCCACCCAACTGACCACCAACCGCCTAGGTTGCCCCTTTGGAAATTTTTAAAAAAGAGTCTCACTGTCTTTTTGCCCCAGCCCCAAATACAATAAAATAATATTAAAAATCACAGAAATAGTGAAATTTGGATAGAGAACTAACGATAAATATACGTATGAGATTAGCAGATTTGAGAACATTGCAGGGTTTGAGTGAATTTATTACCCAAAGAAGTATGCATCCAAGGGTTGTTCGCAAAGCGTTAACTATGGCACAGCGAGGAACAGTGCCAAGTTTGAAACAGGCTGGTAATCTTGATGAGACGGCGCTTTTGGCTGCAGCAGTTAGAACTTACTTTCCTGATGGAGTATGGCGGCAGAGGGTTGCTGCTTTTGTTCAGTTAGATGGTGCTGGGAGGGATCGTGATCTTTCTTTATCTAGGTTAAATGCTTTAATAACTCCCGAAAGATTCTTCGACATAATTATTGAGGCATTTCCTGGCTACAATTTTACTGAACATCCAGAAACTATGGCGAAAATTGAAAAACGTCTGTGGTTTTCAAATATTACTGAGTGGATTAGAAATGGGGAAGGCTTGCTTGGAGTTAACCAGATAATCCATCATTTAATGGAAGAGTTAGGAGAGGGCGCGCGCGATACCTTGGTGGAAATTTTTAAAGCAAAATACCCAAATTTGCCAATGTCTGCGGCCGGTCTAGAAGTTCGTTCAACCGAATCAGCAGTTCAGGTCAGTTTAGAGATTCAAGCTGCCCAAGTTGCGCTAGCACTATATGAAGGGGCGCGCCTTGATAGTCTTGAGGGAGTTGAGCCTGCTGTTTTAACTAGATTTAGTCGACGGGTTTCTGGCGAAAGAAAACCTAGAGGCGCAGATGAGCCGAGTATCGCTCTTCCAGTAGATTTAGGAGTTCAACTTGAAGCAGCTGAGAGAAGACGGGCTGAGCCTGTATTGGTTGCAATCAGAGGGCGGATTGACGGTGGAGTATTTGATTCTAGAGAAAGTTTTGATGCTGATCAACCTAATGGCTTTACAGCTAGGGCTTTTGAAATAGTGGCTGGTGACTTGGCTGCAGAAGGATACACTGCCGAACTTGTTGATCGTGGAGGTTATGGAGCGAGTGATAAGATTGAAGTTAAAGAGGGAACCGATCTAATCGCTCAAAGAAATGAAAGGCAGGCTCAATCGCTAGTTAATTTGGTAAGCACAGCAGTAGTTGGGTCCGCAACAAGAGTAGAGCTTCCCAGTAGAACGACAGAGGTTGCTGTTGATATTGCTTTGGCAGCTTTAAATATTGCTCCAGCATTATCTAGGTTTAAATTTTCTAAAGGTGATACTGGTGGCTATGGTGGCTCTAAAGATACTATTGAGATTAAAAGGCCAGCAGTAAAAAAAGCACCTCCTCCTAAGGGTGATATCGAGAAACTTGTTGCTGTTTTAGATGCTAGTAATATTAGAGATTTAGAAGATTTAATGATTGAGCGAAAATTACTTGGTCTTGCCACCAGCGCAGGACAAGCATCAGCGGCACAACAGCGTGTAGTGGCTGTATTAGACCAAATACTAGAAAAAGCAGAGTTGTTTTCTGATTCTAAATTTGAACGATATGTGAGGCAGTTAAAAATGAATATGGAAGATCCTACTCCGGGCGTAAAGCTGTTTCGAGCGTATGCTATCGATTTACCCGAATTACTCTAAACCCCGCCCCGGTATGAACCGAAGCGCTTGCGCGCATGGTTCATACCCCGGTCTCGCTGTCTTTCATTTTTAATTTTTCAGCCTCCTACCTTACCGGCCTGCCGGACTTCATGTTAAAATGAATCATGCCTACCTACTTTATTAAAACCTACGGCTGAAATCTGGGTTGAAGTTTATCACCAGCTAAAAGGCGTCCTGGAATTCATCTATAAGGGCCAATTATCCGGCGACATTCCCAGCTGATCCCGCAACATCCCTGTATAGTCTATTATTGTACACACTGTATTGCTCTTGTT
>JBDRIF010000074.1:0-16725 GCA_043816125.1 bacterium | reverse complement strand
CTCGGCCAGATCATCCATCCTTGCCGCCTGGCATTAACCGGAACCTTAGAATCTCCGCCGATGTACGACGTAGTTGAGGTGCTGGGGAAAGAGAAAGTGACTCAGCGGTTAAATCTGGTCCTTAACAATCTTTGAGGAATTAACAGTAACTATTCTGCGCCTGGTCTCATCACTATAACTCGATTTTTCCAAAAACTCTAAATAGCGTTGGTAATTATCCATAGCCGCCCCACCCGCCCCATATTTGCTTTTCCGTTTGGCCGGTTTATCAAAAGAATATTTATCATTATCGTTAAAACTATCGAATTTCATCTCAGGTATATATCGGAGGGTTTATTAATAATTTCAGCTAATTTAGGAAATTAGGCCAATAAGTTTATAGATAAGTTTAGCGACTGTAAAATCAGACACAATCTCCCCTTTGCGAGGAGAAAGTTCGACTACATCAAAACCGACCACGTTTTTCGCAGCGCAGACTTCTTTGAGGAGATTAACGACTTCATCCCAACTCATCCCCCCCGGCTCCGGGGTTCCAACAGCCGACACCACACTCGGATCAAAAACATCCACGTCAATTGTTATATAAACATTATCTGATAAAAGAGCTAAATCAGGTTTCCGGCTTTGGAAAAATATCTTTCGTAATTGACCAGTTTGTTTGGCAAAGTTGTACCCTTGCTCAGAAATGTTACGAATGCCAATTTGAACCGCGGGACATATCTCCAGAACTCGCCTCATCACACAAGCATGACTGTCTTTTCGCCCCTGGTAAGAATCACGCAGATCGGCATGGGCATCCAATTGCAGGACCGAAAGATCAGGATACTTTTCCTTCATAGATTGCACGACATACGGCGTAATCGAGTGCTCCCCGCCCAAAATAATCGGTATTTTATCCTCTTTGATTATTTGTCTTACCTTATCCCCTAAAGGCCTAATCCCTATAGGCCTAAGAGTCTGAATATTAGCCTGTTTGGTTACATCAATAAGTAGTTCATGATCAAATGCCTCAACCTGCTCCATTGCCTTTAAGATCGCAGCCGGCCCATTTTTGGTCCCCTTACCATAGGAAGTAGTTTCTTCGTAAGGAACTGGAATGATAGTAAATCTCATATACCATATAGTATAGGGCAAGATTGACCTCACGTCTATTTTATGATATTCTAAACATATTATGTTAGACAATTTTGAAGCAACAAGTTTAGACAATACCAAGGGCCAGGACGAGTTCTCCGCGGTTGAAGATCTAATCAAAGAGACATTAGCTGAAACCAGATTAGAACAACAAAAGACCCCACCCCCATCACCAGTCAAACCGGCCGCTCAACCACAACCTCAAACGGCACCAGCCGCCCAACCACAAACAACAACCGTGGCGCAAAAATATGAAGCAACCTTCAAAGAATATATGCCGGGCGATATTGTTAAAGGAAAAGTGCTGAAATTAGATCAGGGGAGCATCTTGGTTGATATTAATTATAAAGCCGACGGCTTAGTCGCCTCCGATGAACTTTCCGGCCCTGTAAATGTCGGCGATGTGATCAATGTTATGATCGAAACCCTGGAGAACAAAGAAGGCTACGTTGTTTTATCACAAAAAATGGCCGATCAAGAACAGTGTTGGGACCTTGCTTATAATGCCTATAAGAAGAAAGAAGTATTAGAAGGAAAAGTCACTCAGGTCCTCAAAGGGGGCCTGGCAGTCGATTGTGACGGGATTCGCGGTTTTGTCCCCGCCTCTCAAGTAGACAAAAAAGCCGGAGAGAGCCTGGAGCAATTTCAAGATAAAATTATCCCGCTTAAAGTTATCGAACTCAACCGCCGCCAGGGAAAAATCGTCCTTTCTCACAAACAAGCCGCCGGTTCCAAGAGTAGAGTTGATATCGAAAAAATATTTAACGGTATCGAGACCGGTCAGATCCGCAAAGGGACCGTCTCCAGCTTAAAAACATTTGGCGCTTTTGTTAATTTGGGCGGGATCGAAGGGTTGATCCATTTAAGCGAATTAGCCTGGAAAAGAGTAAAACACCCGTCGGATGTTCTTAAAGTCGGGCAAGAGTTGGATGTTTTTGTTCTGGGTGTCGATAAAACAAACAAAAAAGTTTCTTTGGGCTTAAAAGAATTGCTCCCTGATCCGTGGGAAAATGCGACCGAACATTTCAAACCGGGTCAGGTTGTCAAAGCCAAGGTTGTCCGTTTTGCAAAATTCGGCGCTTTTGCCGAACTCGACCACGATCTGGAAGGGCTGATCCACAATACCGAATTAGCACTGGATCCGGTTTTTAACCCGGCCGACGCTGTTGAAATCGGCAAAACTTATGACGCCAAAGTATTACGAGTTTTGCCCGAAGAACAAAAGATTGGTTTATCAATCAAGGCTGTCTTGAAGAGCCAAGAAAAAGCCGAACCAAAACAAGTCGAAGCAAAACAAGAAGCGGAAGCCAAAGTTACGATCGGCGATATGATCGCCCACAAAGAACAGGTTCAGGCCGAAAAAGAAGAAGTGGATGAAGTTTCAGCAACAACTGAATAAAGCCTGTGCAAAAAACAACAGTCTGTTGTGTGTCGGGCTCGATATTGATCTCTCCAAAATCCCCCAAACTTTAGCCAGTCAAGAAGACCCGATTTATCTCTTTAATAAACAAATCATTAACGAAACAAAAGATTATGTCTGCGCTTATAAGCCGAATCTCGCGTTTTATGAGCGGTATGGTAACTACGGGCTCTCTTCCTTAATAAAAACGATCGATCTTATTCAATCCCTCGATCTGCCGGTGATTCTTGATGCCAAACGGGGAGATATTGGGCACTCGAGCGCCGCTTATGCCGAGGCAATTTTTAACGTCTTCAAAGCAGACGCCACAACCGTCAGCCCTTACATGGGTTTTGACTCATTGGAACCGTTTCTGGAATATCAAGATAAAGGGATTTTTGTTCTCTGCTTAACCAGTAACCCGGGGGCGGCCGATTTCGAAAAAGAGTTGTTTCTCAAGGTCGCCCAAAAAGTCAAAGAGTGGGATAAAAACAAGAACTGCGGTCTGGTAGTCGGCGCGACCAATCCGAACGAACTGCTAAGGGTCAGAGAAATTGTCCCTGACATGCCGATTCTTTTACCCGGCGTGGGGGCACAAAAAGGTGATCTCAAAGCAACAGTCGAATTGGGGGTTGATGCCCAGGGGAACAATGCCATTGTCAATTCGTCACGCGGAATAATTTACGCGGAATCACCAGGTGAGGCTGCCAAACAATTAAGGGATGAGATAAATCAATATCGTTATGCCTAAAATTCAAGCTGTAAAGAACCAATACGCGCATAAAGATTACACGGTCAGCATTGAATTTCCGGAATTCACCTGTGTTTGTCCTAAAACCGGCCTCCCCGATTTTGCCACCATCAAGATCGACTATATCCCCGACAAGAAACTGGTTGAATTAAAATCGCTAAAATTATACTTTGTCTCTTATCGCAACGTCGGGACTTTTCATGAACATGTGATCAATAAGATCCTTGACGATTTTGTTTTAGCCTGCCAACCTAAGAAAGTTAGCATAGTTGGGGAATTTAACGTTCGTGGCGGAATCAAAACAACGGTGTCAGCTCATTTCGATACGCAATCGGGTACTGAGTAGCCACGAAGTGGCGTATCGAAGTGCCCGATTGCTACTCAATGAGCTGATTATTCTAAAGCGTAGAATCCATCTCTTGCAGCAGTTTAAGTTCAAAAGGCAATTCGGGCCCCCACTCTTCGACCCGCGGATCGTGCTTGGCAATGATCATCAAGATTTCGGCCGATTCGCCAATCCGCTCCAGCATTTTGGCTCCGACGGCCCCATGATGTTTGTGGATCCAGAATCTTCGTAGCACCCTCATGTTTTCGCCCCGATCGGCCAGCCAGTTATAAAGCCAGGGAGCAACGAAACGTATGGCTACTAAAATTGATTTGGTAATAATCGAATTGTGCTCGGCAACTTTGCCGATATCGTGCAATAGTCCAAGACGGACAATTTTTCGCTCATCATATTGGGGCTGGCCATGGATAGCATCCAACATTTTTCTCGCCACCACGACCGAATGTATCTTCTCGAAGTTGGGAAGCTGATTAAAAAGGGCCCACTCTTCGATTTTTAAGTATTTGCGGGCAAACTCGGCATCGGCCTGTGTATAGGCAGCGAACATGCCGGCACGGAACTGGCGGACACGGTAGATAAATCGATTAATTACTGATGGCTTTTTTGAGTGAGGAGACAAATTTGCTCACCTGCTTTATTTTTTTCTTGGTAATTAAATCAACGATCGCCGAACCGACAATTACACCGTCGGCCATCTGAGCAGCCAATTTAGCCTGTGCTGGCCCTGAGATACCAAAACCAATTGCTATCGGCAAGGTCGTGTATTTTCTAATCTGACCAATTAAATTAAAAAGATCGGGGGAAAAGACCTTCCGCTTGCCGGTAATACCCGCCACCGAGATTAAATAGATAAAGCCTGACGACCTCTCCGCAATCATTTTTATTCTTTCTTCGCTACTTGTTGGAGCAACCAATAAAATATTTGAAGTTTGAGACTGGGATTTGCTTTGGGTTTTTAGGTTTTGGGTTTGAAGTTCTTCCGGAGGAAGGTCTGGCACAATAGATCCGTTCACGCCAAACTTTTGGCAATCGGCATAATAATCGCTCTCTCCATATTGCAGAATCAGGTTGTAGGACAACATAAAACAAATAGGGATCTGCGTTTTCTTTCGAACTTTCCCCACCAACTTAAAGACATCGGCCAGTTTAGTATTATTTTTCAGAGCTCGTTGATGGGAGGCCTGAATAACAGGCCCATCGGCTAAGGGATCGGAAAAAGGGATCCCTAATTCAATAATGTCGGCGCCACTCGCCTCTAAATCATAAATCAGCTTCTCCGTTATTGTCAGATTCGGATCTCCGGCAGTGATATAGGTAATCAAAACCTTCTTGTTCGTGAGGCCTTGATGGTTCGAACCGTTCGAGAATACCTCAGATATTGTCGACATCTTTATCTCCTCTTCCCGACAAACAAACAACAATTGTCTGCGTCCGATCGAGTTTTGGCGCCAACTTCTTGAGTTGGGCAATGGCGTGAGAAGATTCTAAGGCAGGGACAATCCCTTCGGTCTTCTCCAACAATTTATACGCCGCTACCGCCTCTTTATCATTTATAGTTACGTACTTGGCCCGGCCAGAAGTGTGTAAATAAGCATGCTCCGGTCCGATTCCGGAATAATCGAGGCCGGCTGAGATCGAATGGGTATTCTCAATTTGCCCGGTTTTTGTCTGCAGTACAAAAGTTTTGGTCCCATGAAGAACCCCGATCGAACCGTGGCAAATCGAAGCCGCCCCGGCCGCCTCAACGCCGATCATCTGCACCCCTTTCTCTTCGATAAAAGGATAAAAGAGTCCGATCGAGTTGCTCCCGCCGCCGACACAGGCAACCAGGTAGTCGGGTAATTTCTTTTCGGCGGCAAAATGCTGTTCTTTCGCCTCCCGGCCAATTACCGACTGAAAGTCCCTGACCATCATCGGATACGGATGCGGGCCGACAACGGAGCCGAGACAATAAAAAGTATCCGGATGCGCCATCCAATCACGCAAAGTCTCGTTAATCGCGTCTTTTAAGGTTTGGCTCCCGGAAGTAACAGGCACAACCTTGGCCCCGAGTTTTTTCATCCGCCGGACATTGAGCGCCTGGCGTCTGACATCTTCTTTCCCCATGTAGACGATACACTCGAGTCCAAAGATCGCCGCCGCCGTCGCCGTGGCAAAACCGTGCTGTCCGGCTCCGGTCTCGGCAATAATTCGCTTCTTCCCCATTCTTTTGGCTAATAAAAGCTGGGCTATAGTATTGTTAATTTTATGCGCGCCAGTTTGACAGAGGTCTTCTCTCTTAAGATAGATTTTCCCCCCACCCAGAATTTTTGTCAGTTTTTCGGCAAAATAGAGAGGGGTCGGCCGGCCAACATTACTTTTGAGATATCCGGCCAATTCTTTTTGAAATTCAGGATCAGCTTTGGCCTCCGCGTAAGCTTTTTCCAACTCTTCCAGAGGAGCAACTAGAGTCTCCGGCACAAACCGGCCGCCGAATTCACCGAAATATCCACGATTATCAGGCATCTTCTGAATCATTGTCTGTTCATTATATGGTATATTATATGTTGATTCAAGAAGAGGTAATATATAAGAGCAATGATAAGAGCCAAGCTATTTATCGTCAGTTGCATAATTATCCTGTCAGGTTCTCTGGCATATGCCACCACCAAAATTGCCAATGACCCAACCAATGTGATAGTTGGAGCCAGGGTTTTGGGGATGGGAGGGGCATATATCAGTCTAGCTGACGATCCTTCGGCCATATTTCTTAACCCCGCCGGTCTGGGTCAGACAAAAAAATTGCAGCTCTCGTCGATGTCGGGCCGCTTTGCCAATTTATTCGACCAGATCCAACTAACAGCTGTCATTCCGACAAAACTTGGCACTTTTGGTATCGGTTATGGCGGAACTCTTTTTAATTTTTCTCTCCCTTCGGCAGAGGTTGTAACCATCGGTGATCAAACGAGAATTATCGCCAGCGGAGAAGCTTCCGGCAAATACAACAATACCGCTGTAATTCTCGCTTATGGCCATGAAGCCAGCTTCTTTAACCGCTTCAACTTTTATCTTGGCGGATCGCTCAAACTATTAAGTCAAGAACTCAAAGCGACCGGTCTGGTCGACGGGACAGCCAGCGGAAAGGAAATAAACTTAGGCCTTTTATTCCCGGTTAACAAAAAGATCAGATTGGCGGTCAGTGGATATAATCTGCTGCCGGACAGTAGTGGCGGTAAGATTACCTGGAGCAACAACAGCACAGAAACTTTTCCGGCCCGGGTCCGTTTTGGGCTATCATATAAACCGATCTATGCCGAAATCGGCCAGCCACAGGAGTTAAAAGTCCTTCTCGATTTAGATAGATATATTACTATCTCTCAACCAAACCTATTACATGTAGGCATTGAATGGTCATTTGCTGAAATATTTTTCTTGCGGGCCGGACTCGACCCGACCTACAATAATGACGATTCGGGCAACACCTCTGTCGCCAATGATCAGACTTATGGTCTCGGCCTAGCCTATAAAGGCTATCGTTTTGATTATGCTTATCATTATTACGGCAACCAGCCTTCAAATGCCACCAATTATTTTTCATTGTCCTACGGCATCTGGCCTGAACGGAAAGAAATAATCTCGGCAGAAGTGATTGCGGCCAACCAGGAAGTAAAGTTAAATATTCCGCTGCATACCTTTAGTGATGTTCCGGCCACACACTGGGCTGCGGATGAGATCTCCCATCTGGCTACTTTGGGAATATTAGGCAGCACCCTGGAAAGCACTTTTCAGCCTGACGCTGATGTCAGCCGCGGCGATCTGCTTCTGGTTCTGCTTAAGCTAAATAAGTCCCTTTTCATCGACAGCATCTCCCGGCCCAAAGAGCCTGTCACCAGGGCCGAAAGTTTAATTGTAATTTTTCGAAAGCTAGAGATTGGCCTCCCCCGGGTCCTCGAACGGCCTTATCAGGATGTTTCCGCCAGACACTGGGCGATCAAGGAAATTAGCGCGGCCAAACAGCTCGGCCTGCTTGATTTTGTTAATGATAATTTTCTCCCCAACCAACCGCTGACCCGAGCCGAACTTGCATATGTCTTATTTAGAACAGACAAAGTTAAAGAAGAGTTGCATTCGGTCCCTGATGCATTATAATTAATTAACGTGCTAAAAAGAGCTTTGCTGGTCCTATTAATGTTTCTTCTTGTTATCAGCCTGGCCGAGGCTGGCACGATCACAGTTACCTCACTTGGCAACGGCCTAACTCCTGACGACAACATCACCCTCTGGGAAGCAATCCAATTTAGCAATCTTGGCCCCCTCGCAATGACTGTAGCGGAACAAGCTTTAATCAGCGGCACATACGGTACCGGTCAAGCCGATACGATTGTTTTTGCCGTCTCCGGCACAATTGAAGTCCCCGCTGTCTCTATTCTTCCGGCCATTACAGATGATTACACTGTTATTAATGGCACTGGCTATTCTGTCTCGCTCAATGGCCCGGGCACCGATATATACACCGGCATTGAAATCCAGGCTGATCACTGCACAATTGAAGGCTTGGCAATTCAGGATTTTAAGTTTGGCATTTCCATCACAGAAACCGGCAGTTATAATCAAATTAAATCGTGTAAGCTCGGCACCGATGCCAGCGGGACAGTAGCTAGGCCCAATCTTCATGGGATTTTCCTCACCGATACCGGAACCAACAACATCTTTGGACCAGGCAACGTTATTTCAGGCAATACCGATGATGGCATTATCTATGTAGGAACCGGCAGTACCAGCAACGAAATATACGGTAATCTAATCGGCACCGATGTTACGGGAACGGTCGATCTGGGCAATGGTTCGGTGGGGATTAGCATTACTAACGGTGACTTTCACATTATCGGGGGGACAACCGCCGAACGGCGCAATATTATTTCAGGCAACGATCATGCCCAAAAATGTATTACGATTACCGACGCTGACAACATGATATTTTTGGGTAATTATATCGGCCTGGACGTCAACGGCACCGCCAGCCTGCCTAATTCAGGAGGCGTAACTTTCACCAGGTGTGATTACCTAACGCTTGGCGGCTCGGCTGAAGGAGAACCAAATTATTTTAATATCCGCTCATCTGGCAGCGAAGGAGGGGTCGGATTAAGTGATTGTGATTATGCCACCATCATCGGCAATTTTCATGGGACAGATATCACGGGCCGCACTACTCTGGAAGCTGGGTTTGCCGGTCTCTCCCTGCAAAATGTTGGCACGTCAGAGGTTGCATATATCACGATCGCGGGCACAAGTTTCGGCTTAGGCTTTGTCGGGTCCGAGACTGTCAGTAATGAAATTCATCATAATTATATTGGGACTAATGCTTTTGGTGATACTTTTGGCTGCGGTTATATTGGAGTCACCAGCTATGGCGGTTCAAAATATAATACGATAGGACCTGGGAATGTTATTGCTAATAACGGCCATGCGGCACCTGGAGACTGGGGAGCAGGTGGAGGGATATTACTACAAACATATACCGGAGAAGCATCTGCCAACAATAAAATCACCCAAAACTCAATTTATAATAATATTTATGGCCTGGGCATTATCTTGCTTGACGGCGGCAATGACGAATATGCTATTCCTGTTATCAGCCTGGCTCAAACATCAGAAGTCTCCGGCACCGCCCAAGCCAATGACACTATAGAAATATTCTTTGTTGACGATGCCGCCGATGAAACAGGTTATGGCGAAGGAAAAACCTACCTCGGTTCGGTTGTCGCCAATGAGACAGGGGTCTGGTCTTTGGTTCTGTCGGGAAGAAGTCCAGGAGATATCCTGACCGCAACCGCCACATCAACCGACAACAACACTTCGCAATTTGCACTCAACATTGCTATTGCCACAACCACAACCACAACAACGACAACGACTACTACCACTTTAGCCCCCGGTGCTCCTACCCCTCCACCAGAAATCCTCTCAGTCTCTCCGACCGGCAACGGAATCTCATTATATCCGACTATTAGAATCACATTTTCCAAAGCGATGAGCCGGGAAACTGTCGAAAAAGCTTTGAGCATTTCTCCATATACCGACAAGCTGTTCAGCTGGACAGGGAATACAATTCTCAACATCAATCCCGCCTCCAGTCTGGAATCCGGAACTCATTATGTTATTTCACTATCTACCGCAACAAAAGCCAGAGATGGGGGCCAATTAAGCGAACCGTACGTTTTTGATTTTCGCACCGTAACCTCATCGATTATCGATACCGCCCCGCCCAGTATTATTAGTGTTAGCCCCACAAATGAGGCGACAAACATCGCTCAAAAACCGACCGTGAGCATTCAATTTCTTGAGGCGATGGACCAGACCAGCGTCGCTACAGCTATTCATCTCCCGGCAGATGGAAATAATTGGACAACCAACTGGTTGGGGAATAAAGTTTTGTATATACCTGGTAACGATCTAAATATCGGTACTACCTATCAGGTAACGTTGGATGCAACCGCCACCGACCTGGCCGGCAACCCCTTGGCTGCCGCCAAGAACTGGTCATTTACCGTAGCGGCCGATACCACTCCGCCAGAAGTTGTGCTGGTCTATAGCGGCGCGGTTTTTGGGCTGACGGAAAAACTTTACATCATTTTCTCCGAGAGCATGGACAATACAACAGTTACCGAAACAAATATTGTCATTCAAGATAGTAGCGGAACACTAGTCCCCGGCTCTGTCAGCTGGAATGCGGCCAACAACCAGGCGATCTTTACAACAACCGATCCGCTCGATTCAGCGGCGACATATATTCTGACAATTACTACCGGTATCAAAGACGAATCGGGGAATCCATTAGCCGAAGAAGTATCTTCTTCATTTAATGCCCAGGATTTAGCCGGTCCGCAAATTGTTAAAGTATACTTTGATGGGCGGCCTTATGTGGTCAATGACATCATCTCCCCAACAGCCCTGATCACCGCCGAAATTACCGACAACAGCGGACTCGATGACAGCATTTTAAATTTAAGCGTAGATGGAACAAATACCAGTCGTGAAGCTTTCAAATCACAAGACAGCTATAACGACGGCCGGCTCGGCTACACAATTTATCCGGCCTTAAGCGCCGGGACACATATCATTTCGATCGAGGCGCAGGATATTCGCGGCAATAGCACCGCCTGGAGTGGACAAGTCAGGACTTATGGGACCGACACCGGAGTCAGCCTGGTCCCCGGCAGCCGACCGGTAGCTACTCCGCCAAATTTTAGCCCCCTTTCGGCTTCCGCTACCGGCAGCCAATCGGCGGTCTCCATGGCTTACGAGCTGACGCAAAATGCCGATATCGACGTTCAAATCTTAAGCCCAATCGGTCAGGTCGTCTGGTCGAGAAAATTCACCAATGGAACTCAGGGGGGGATTGCCGGTTATAATGCTGTCAGCTGGAACGGCCAGGATATGTCGGGCAATGTGGCGGCCAATGGACTTTATGCTTTTAAAATAATTAGTGGCGGCAAATTGCTCGGCAACGGCTATATTATCATCTACGAATAACCAGACATGAAAATAAAATGCGGCCTATTTCTATTACTCTGCCTCAGCCATGCCACGCTGGCACTCTCTGATCCCGCCACCTTAATAAATAAAGTTAAAAACAATTTTCAACAAATAAAAACAATAAGCGCAGATATTACGCTGGACTACAACCTCTCTCTGCTCGGTTGCGGCACAGGGACCGGTTGGCCGGGAAAACTATATTACAAGTCTCCGGATAAACTCAAAGTAGAATTTAAAGGTAGGGAAACGTATTTTGCCCAGGGAAATAAAATCAGAAAAATCGATAATAAAGGGAAAAGATATTATGTAACCCTGATCAATGCTATCGACATGAGTGTCGGCTTTCACCCTGGTCTTATTACCCATAACTTCAACCTAAAAACTCTCTCCGAAACAGAGACCGAAGCGATCATTGAAGGGACCCCCAAGCCGGGGATATTAAAAAACGCCAAGAAACTCATTTTTTATTTCGATAAAGAAAGATGGCTCTTAACAAAGTTTGACGTTCTTTTTCCTAATCCTAACCTCTCGGGGACGATCGAAATATCTTACGCCAAGATCAAGGGGCTATGGATTCCAACCGGTTTTCACGGCAAATCTGCGCTGGAAGTCCGCCCCGGCATGCTGGTTGGCCTGGGACTCAACTTTAGCGGTAAAAATATTCAAGTTAATTCCGGCTTACCTGACAAAGTGCTTAATCCCGGGTTTTAAGAGCTATTTGACTAATTAACTCAAAAAGATATAATAGCGATAGTAATCATTGGGAGGATAAAAACATGAAGAAATATCTGCTTGGATTAATTGTTTTGGTTTTGACAGTTGCGTTACTCGGATTTGCAATAATCGGCTGCGGTGCGTCTGAGACAGCAAACACTGAGACGACACCTACTACCCTAGCAACAACTACAACAACGAACGCCGCAACCACTACAACAACATCCTCAACTACAACCACAACGACTACAACCTCAACGACTACTAGTACAACTACTACCACTACAATAATCCTATTCTCTGTTGACTTTGACAATGGCACAATGACCTATGGCTTTGCAGCAGGAACCGACGGTACTGTATTAAAAACTGATGATGGGGGAGCCACTTGGACCTTGCTGGAGACCAGGCCTGATGATGCTGCGGATTATCATTTTGCAAATTATAGTTCGGCTAGTGATGATGCCAGCGAGGGCTCACTTTTCGGGGAAAATGGAACTTTATATGGAACATCAAACGGCGGAGGAAACTGGAATCCACTTAGCTATTTTGACACAGACACTACCATCTTTAATGAAAATCAAAATACTGATGGGGTCTCAATATTTGTTTGCAGCAGTGGCGAAGTATGGCGCAGCACAGACATAATTTCTGTTGAGCATGAAAGAGCTGATGTATCAAGCATTACCACTGGTGACCTGTATCACTTTAAATATGATGTTGGAGATGAAAATGTTGTAATTGCCTATGGAGCCGGCGGTAAAATCCTCTACTCAGATGACGCCGGAGATGTCAGTGTTGCTACAGGGGATGAAACCTGGACAAATCAATCGGTCAGCGGAGTCACCGAGACGCTGTATCACGGAAATATAGCAACAAATTTAGGGGTTGCATTGATTGTTGGTGAAAATGGCAAAATATTAAGTTCAGCCGATGGCGAAACCTGGGCCGATACAATCGACAGCGGAACCGATGAAACATTGCGAGCGATCAGTGTACTAGATCTTACGCCAACTTTTTTCTGCTTCGGAGATAATGGCACAATAATTAAGTCGATTAACGGCACATCATGGACACCTGTTTCACAAAACGCGACCACAGCCGACTTGTACGCGGCTGATTGTTTACTTGGCGGAACAAACATTGTCGCAGTCGGCAACGGAGTTATTATTCGCTCCACAGACTCCGGAGATACCTGGACAGTTGTCTGGCCAACCGAATGATGACCGGTTGAAAAGCCTCCTGACTAAATGCTAAACTAGTCACAGGAAACAATCATGGCGGAACATAAATCATATAAATGCGATGTCTGTGGCAATCCAGCTACAGTCCATATAACCAAGATCATTAACGGCAAAAAGATTGTCCGTCACCTCTGCTCCGACCATGCGGCCCAGGAAGGGTTTTTCCCCAGCACCGGCGGTTTGACCAGTTTTGAAGATTTCGGGTTCCCCGGTCTTTTTGAATTTCCCGATATCTTCGCCTCCCTTTTTAAGAGAAGACCCTCCGAAAGGTTTTACGACTATTTTTCCGACGAAGCCCAGAGAGTTATTCAGCTGGCGTCCGAAGAAGCCAAACGATTGGGGCACGATCATGTCCGGACTGAACATATTCTTTTAGGACTGATCAAACAAGAAGGGCTCGCCTCAAAAGTTTTACAAAAAATGGAGGTCGATCTCGTTAATCTATTTTCCGACATCGAATCATTAATCGGCCGGGGCGAAGGCTCGCCTGATAAAATAGTCCTCTCCCCTCGGGCAAAAAAAGTATTGGAACTGGCCTATAACGCGGCTCGCGAGCTCGGCTTTAACTATGTTGGGCCCGAACATATGCTATTAGGTGTTATCCGCGAAGGAGAGAGCTTATCGGCCCAGGCGCTTCATAAAAGAAAAATTACTTTTGATAAAGTTGCCAAAGAAATTATCTCTGAAGTAGAAAAAGCCTTGGGTCCGGAAATCGGGGGGGTCCCAGAAGAAGATTTTGACGAGGATTTTCCAGTCGAAGAGATCGAAGGGGGGATGGGCGGCGGCATGGGGGGACCTGAGGCGATGTTTGGTTTCCCCGGTATCGGAATCGGCGCCCCGCCGAGACAGAAAAAACCGGCCCTGACCTCTTTTGGCAAAGACTTAACAGCCCTGGCTAAAGAAGGCAAACTTGATCCGGTTATCGGTCGCCAAAAGGAGATTGACCGGGTCATGAGAATTCTCTCCCGTCGGACCAAGAACAATCCCGCCCTGCTGGGAGATCCGGGGGTGGGCAAAACAGCAATCGTCGAGGGCTTAGCCGCGCGGATCGTCAAAGGGGAAGTCCCTGACACCATAAAAGACAAACAAATTATCTCTCTCGATCTCGGCGGCATGGTTGCCGGCACCAAATACCGCGGAGAATTCGAACAGAGAGTTAAAAAAGTTCTCGATGAAATCCTCAAACAAAAAAGAAAGATTATTCTTTTTATCGACGAATTACATACATTAGTCGGGGCCGGCGGGGCCGAAGGGGCGATCGATGCAGCCAATATGTTAAAACCGGCCTTGGCTCGCGGCGAACTCCAAGTTATCGGCGCCACCACTTTGGATGAATATCGCAAGCATATCGAAAAAGATATGGCCCTGGAACGTCGCTTTCAGCCGGTCATGGTCAGCGAACCGACCGTTGAAGAGACCATAGAGATTCTCAAAGGGATCCGTGACCGCTACGAAGAGCATCACAACGTCAAGATCCCCGATGCCGCCTTAATTGCCGCCGCCTCACTTTCTCATCGCTATATTTCCGACCGGTTTCTCCCCGACAAAGCGATCGATGTAATGGACGAAGCAGGCGCAAAAGTTAGAATGAGACTCTTCTCTCCAGCTAAAAACATTCAATCACTAAAACTGGCCATTGAAAAAATAACCAGAGAAAAAGAGGCCGCCTTAACCTCGTCAAAATACGAGGAAGCAGCTACACTCCGGGATAAAATTGAACAAGCTGAGAAAAAATTAAAAGAGCTGGAAGGAAAACATAAATTAGAAACAGAAAAAGGCGACGCCATGGTGACAGAAGAAGATATCGCGGAAATTGTTTCCGACTGGACCGGGATTCCGGTAGTTAAATTAACTGCGGCCGAGACAGAAAAACTAGTCCGAATGGAAGAAGAATTACATAAACGAGTTATTGGCCAAAACGATGCAATAACCGCGATCTCTCAAGCTGTCCGTCGTGGCCGGGCAGGCTTAAAACCACCGCAGCGGCCGATCGGCTCATTCATTTTTGCCGGACCAACGGGAGTGGGTAAAACCGAGGTCGCCCGACGACTGGCCGAATTTATGTTCGGCACCAACGACGCCTTGATCCACATGGACATGTCAGAATTTATGGAAAAGCATACCGTCTCCCGCCTAATCGGCGCCCCACCCGGCTATGTCGGTTTTGATGAGGGGGGCAAATTAACTGAAGCTGTTCGCCGCAAACCATATTCGATCCTGTTATTTGATGAGATCGAAAAAGCCCATCCCGATGTTTTTAATATTCTTCTCCAAGTATTGGAAGACGGGAAACTGACCGACAGCAAAGGGCACGCTGTCGATTTTAAAAATTGTATTATCATTATGACCTCCAACATCGGCCAAAAAATGATCGTCGATCAAGGACCGATCGGTTTTATGGCCCGGGAAGATCAGGAGACAAATTACGATAACATGAAAGAGACGATCAATGAAGCGATGAAAAGGGAGTTCCGGCCGGAGTTCTTAAATCGTATAGATGAAGTCATCATCTTCCATCCATTATCCGACGAAGAGCTCAAGAAGATCGCCGGCCTAATTGTCGGTGACGTTCAAAAACAGATGAAGGGACAGGAGATGGAGTTGGAGATAACCGAAGCGGCAGAAGCTGTCATTGTAAAAGAAGGTTACGAGCCTAAATTTGGCGCCCGCCCCTTGCGCCGCGCCGTCCAACGGCTGATTGAGAACCCGCTCTCCAACAACATTATTGAAGGGAAGTTCAAAAAAGGTGACAAAGTCAAAGCCGATGCCAAAGAGGGGAAGATATTTTTTGCAAAGATTGGTGGGGCGCAGCTAAAAACGGAAGAAAAGCCGAAACAAAAGAAAAAAAACCGTAAGAAAAAATAACCAGTTACTTGCTACAATCCAGCCACATTCTTGAGCCTAAAATTTCTTCTCTGCGTGCATTAGTCAGCTGAATTCTGGCCTGATGATCGGCCGCCATATCCAAGTTTTGACACGCCTCGGCAATACTAAAATCAAGGGCCCGAGCCAGCGTAGAGTCATCACATTGAAAAATACTGGCAAGAAAATGATTGGCCCGAATAGCAGGGACAATCTTTTCCCTGATAAAAGCAACCTTGTTAGTATAATATGCATTGGCGATAAAAATCCGAACTAACGGCGTTAAATAATTATTCACTTCACCCGACGGTATTCTTTCGGAGACCCCTTTGATACTCCCAATCAGCTCAATCGCCGCATAAAAACCGGCCGCGGTCGCATATTGTTTTTGCTCACTGCCTGCTTTTTTCGGGGCAATTGGCACTTTAGCTGTCGGTTGTTTGCCGCCAGAGAGGCCTGACAAATATTGCCTGACCAAATCATGGGTAAAAACCTTGAGCCGACCGAAATCACCGGTTTTGATCCCCGGCACTTGTTTGCGCAAAGCAGCCACAAAAGCCATCGGATCAATAAACCGCTCTTCCTTCTCGTTTATCCTTATACAACACCTAATCGCTTCTTCGATCCCCGGCTCAGCTTTAAGCACCTCGGGAATATTATATTCCTGCATTACAGCTCTAACTGCTGATCTCACACTATTCGGATCAAGGGTTCCGACCGAAACTGTACGGCTAACTTCCAGAGGACCGGTCGGCTCGCC
>JBDRIF010000073.1:0-2760 GCA_043816125.1 bacterium | reverse complement strand
ACTCGAAAAGATGAAATTTTACCGAATATCTGTAGATATGTATATGTAAGAGGTGTTCTTTGTGGTAAAAACCAGTGTGACAAATAAGTTTCTTAATACCTTTAGTTATTTGAGAATCCCTGGCCGTTTTTATCTTCCAGGTAAGCGAGTCGAAGCTAATAGATTGGACAAGCTGAGGAATAGTTGGCGCCAAAAAGTTGATTTGCGTTTAACTGCCAGCGCGCTGGCCTTAAGCGAAATCAAACATCATGATTTGTATAATCGCGATGTGGAAACGGAGATCGATCTTGGCAATGTAGCCGCTCGAATGCCTTTTGCTGGTCTTTCTCTACCCACAAAAACGGTAGAAAAAAAAGAGGCGCTTAAAGTAATTAGTGAAGCTGCTTATGAATCGCTTTTAAAAACCTGGGAAGAAACTAAGATCCCCTTTTTCCTTAATCAGGGGAACGACGGTAATTGGGAAATAACTTATAATCCCCCGGAAAAATTCAAGTCTTCACAGATTTGGGGGATAGGTAAGGAAATGATTTGGACTCCTCTGGCCGCAGGCTTAACTATGCTCGCGGTTTTTTCTTTTGGAGTGGCACTTAAACTTTCTAGCCCGGAAATAGAATTGGAGAAAGCAGCAGAATATTTGCTCATTGCCACCGGCCTAGCCTCGGTTGGCTCGTTATCAATGGCTGTCAATGGCGTTCGCCACAGGGCTGCACGCTGGTTGGTATCTCAGATCGAAAGGAAAACGTTGGCGGAATTTGATGAGCAAAAAGCGGCTGAAGCTAATATGATGACTGGGTTGAAGAAGCTGGACGCTCTTTATACCCAAGGAGCTGGCGTGACTGAAGATACGAGCTCTTTAATTGCAATGGTAGAAGGGAGCACGGCGATTTTTCAGTTGCTGGAGAGAGCAGTTGAAACAAGTTTAAAGGAAAACCCCGAAGATTCATTGCGGGCATTGATTGATATTTATAATAGTGTTAATTCTATGAATGATACAGTCCGGTCGGTAACAGCGGAATACAGTCAGGTTTGTGAAGAGCTCAGTCAGAATCCTGCGAGCTGGCCCTCGGCTATCTTGCCCATGACCTATGTAAAAATAAGAATTTGGTTTGGATTAGTTGTGATTCCTTGGGTTAAAAGAGGCAAGACGGTCGCCCAAACTTTGACCGAAATTAAAATGACTGTTGAGGCAGAGGCTGATGCAATCAGGTCCAAGGCTAAACTTTTTGAGCAAGGGGCGGTTGTGATGCGAAAAATGAGAACCGCGAATATAGAAAAAGGCTTTGAGCCCTCCTCTTCAGATCCCTTCAGGATATTGGCTTCACAATATGAGCAAATCCTTCATCGCAGTGAGCAGATACAGGTTAATATTATGAAATCCATAGAAGATCTTGAAGAAGTGGGGCTTTTCTAATTTTCCGGCTCTATTTCTTCTTCGTCGACTCTTTTATCAAGGCTAAACCGATCTGATTTTCTCATGTTTTCCCGGGATTAAGGGGGCTTGACAAATTGCCGGGAATCCCGGTAAAATGTCACTTATGAAGGTTCATTTGCCAAATAGTGCTTTTTTAGGAAACATTGATCCATTTTTACGGAACTTTGATGGCTCTGACCCAAGCAAGCTGGAGATTACTGCAAACAAAAAATGGATATCTATTCATCCCGTTGTTTTGGCCATGGTTGCTGCCCTTGGACTTACCGTCAAATCACGTGATATTCGTTGCGAAAGGCTTGAGGCAAAATCAAAACACTACCTTCAGCGAATGGGACTATTCAATTTGTTAGGTATTGAATCTAATATGCAAATTACCGAACATGAATCTGCTGGGAGATTTATTCCGTTGACCCAAATTAAAGAAGCAAAAGAAATTTCCAGATTTATTACCGAAATGATTCCTTTGCTTCATCTAGAAACAAAACAGTCAGAGCCGATTAAGTATATAGTAAGTGAATTGGTGAGAAATGTTTTGGAGCATTCTGGTTCGGAATTTGGCGCCATACTTTGTGCTCAGTATTATAAAAAAAGCAACACAATTAGAATCGGCATTGTTGATACAGGTATTGGGATAAAGAAAGCAATTAATGTGTCTCATGATGCGCCAACCCATCTAGCAGCCTTAAGATTAGCTCTTACTCCGGGAATCACTGGTACGACGAAAAAAGAAGGGGGAACGGAATTTAATGCTGGGGCAGGTTTGTTTTTCATTAAATCAATTGCTAATGTGAATCGTGACTTTTTTATGATATATAGCGGCAATGCCGTCTACAAATTATTGAAAGGCAGGGCAGAGGCAAAATACCATAGGCTTTATGCGGATCCATTTAAGGATCGTCATTCCAAGGGGGAGGATTTTTCTTTTTGGCAGGGGACGATTGTAGGAATTGATATTTCTTTAAACACTAATAAGGAGTTTGCAGGTTTGTTAGACTTAATTAAAGAAACCTACTCACGAGCCGTGAGAGAACGACGAAAAGCAAAATACAGGAGGCCCAGATTTATATGATTAATATTAGTTTGTTGGAGATAGCCGGCAGTTTTGCTGAAAATAAGGATGCGGCAAGAGATTTGAGAATTAGCAAAATAGTTCCTGCCATCATAAACAATGAAGAAGTGGTTTTAGATTTTGCTGGTGTTGAATCCGCAACTCAATCATTTGTTCACGCTCTTATTAGCGATCTGATTAGGAAATTTGGAATCAAGGTGTTGGACATAGTTTCCTTTAAAAATTGCAATAAGACAATCAAGCAGATAATCAATATTGT
>JBDRIF010000072.1:0-5214 GCA_043816125.1 bacterium | reverse complement strand
GAAGTCGAGTCGATACTTGCCCGGAGAGCCGATACTTCAGAAGGGAGCGAATATTCAAAACGCACTTCTCTGGCTTTCATGGCTATAGGGAAGAGAATTGGGAGCCACTCTTTGCTTGCTGGACAGAATAAGATGACAGTAACCGAGACTGCTGCTAGCATGTTCCCCTTTTTAGTAGAAGCAACTATAGCAAACGATATCATGGTTCAGGGGGCGTTCATTGCCGGGGTCTTTTCAGCTCTATTTGAATCGACCGAAATAGATCCGACTCGTGGGGCAGAGACCGATTCCGGAGCCAAAGGGGCGATAATTAGTTCGATGCTATCAAAACTGCAGCCGATAAGGGGCAATCGTTCGGTGGTTTTATGGGCAACGGTTGACTGCCTGTATCCTGGTCAACAAAAAGTTCAGGCAGCAGTTCACGATTTGGTGATTAGGCTATAACGCGCCACCCTTGAGATGGCCAAAGCCGGCTCGCAGAGTGCTTAGAATTTTTTCCACGTCTTGTTGATAATTGTCTTTTTTAAAATTAGCTGTTTTGATCAACATTTTGATAATATGCTTTTTGTGAGTGATCTGTTCTATCTCTTTCACCGACTGGTTATTTCCCCCATCATCGCCACCGGCGCAGACCGAGCAAAAGACGATATTTTTTATCTGGGGGGCAAACTTTTTTAGATAAACCCGTGGGGCGGGGGGGAGATTGCCGGCCCAATGTGGGGAGCAGATAATCAATCCGTCATATAGATCGGGAGATTTTTCCGGTTCTTTTATCTTGGTCTCTTTTTTTAGAGCTCCGGCCATCCCTGCTCCAATTATCCCCAGCCACCCCTGACGATTGGTCAGATCAATTATCTCTTCGGAGTCACAACTTAGGTGTTTGGCTAGCTCAAGTGCCAGTTTTTTGTTATTACCCGATCTTGAATAGTAGGCGATTAAAAATCTCATGACTACTATTTTAACATATACACTTTGTCTTGAGCCATAGCTTCTATTTTGTTATACTCTTCTTAATATGCCCCCCAAAGCAAAAAAGAGCAGTAAACGACGGAGCGCTAAAGCGGACAAGCCTCAGCGCGAAATTCCCTCAAAATTTAAACAAGATATCGCAGGAATATTATTAATTGCCCTGGCGGTCTTTGTCTTTGTGGCGAATCTGTCGACGGCGACCGGGGTTATCGGTCTATTCTTGGTCAAAACATTACTTCGTTCGACAATCGGAATCGGCGTTTTGGTTTTGCCGTTGTTTATCGCCGCCTATGGCCTGATCTTAATGTTGCGGCATGAGATCAAAGAATTGACTGTCCGCCTGATCGGCCTTTTCGTTTTGTTCTTAACTTATATTGCCGTTGCTCAATACTATGCCCCCGATTATTTTACCGATGCCGAGGCGATCTACTTTATGGGTGGGGGTGGGGTGTTGGGCTATAGCATTCAATACGCTTTGACCAGAACCGTCGGTCTGCTCGGCTCCTACATAATACTGACTGCTACGGCGATTATCGGTTCCTTAATGGTGGTCAATGTAACCGTCTTGAATCTGATCGAGTTTTTCAAGAACATTCTGATGCCGCATGTTGAGGAAGAGAGCACACCCCCTCAGCCAAAAGATAAACAACTCCCTTTGCCAATTAAGAAAGAAAAAGTTAAAGAAACTCCACCGCTCCCACCTGTTAAGGAAAGTAAACCGCCGCCACCAATTATTATCTCTTCAACAATTACCAAGGCCGAGGATAATTTTAATAAGCATAAGAACCCCGAGTTTAAGCCACAATTAATTATTGAGAAAGAACCAAAGGTTATTTCTGAGTCGATCAACGTTAAAGGCGATTATCAATTACCCCCTCTCGATTTATTAACTGATCCGACAAAACAGGAGATAAAACAGGCGGAGGAGATGACAGAGCAGATCAATGCTCGCAAAGACCAACTGGAGGATGCTTTAAAGAGTTTTGGCGTCGGCGCCCATGTGGTCGCAATTTTTCAGGGGCCGGCTGTTACCCGTTATGAGCTGCAACCCGATTCTGGAGTCAAAATTAACCGGATTAATAGTTTAGCCAACGATATTTCTTTAGCGATGGCGGCGCAGGGGATTAGGATCGAAGCGCCGGTCCCCGGTAAATCTGTCGTCGGTATTGAGGTTCCCAATCCGACAGTTACACCTGTCCGGTTAAAAGAGATCGCCACCAGTTCGGCTTTTCAAAATAATCATTCGAAATTGGCTTTCTGTTTAGGCAAAGATCTCGGCGGCCATCCGATTGTCGGCGACTTGACCAAGATGCCTCACTTGTTAATAGCCGGAACAACCGGTTCGGGCAAAAGTGTCTGTTTGAACTCCTTAATTACCAGTATTCTTTTGCGGGCTACGCCAAATGATGTCCGTTTCATAATGATCGACCCGAAGATGGTGGAGTTGACCACCTTCAACGGAATTGCTCATCTGTTGGCGCCTGTTGTAACCAATGTCAAAAAAGCGGCGATGACTCTGAAGGTCTGGGTCATTCAAGAGATGAACCGAAGATTTCAGTTGTTCAGTGATGCCGGAGCCAGAGAGATTGAAGCGTATAACAAGAAAATGAAAAATTCCGATGAGAAATTACCGCGCATCGTTGTAATCGTTGACGAATTAGCCGATCTGATGATGGTAGCGGCCAACGAAGTTGAGTCGAGTATTTGCCGAATTGCCCAGATGGCGCGGGCGACCGGTATTCACATGGTTATTGCGACTCAACGACCATCGGTTGATGTTATCACCGGTTTGATCAAAGCCAACATCCCGTCTCGGGTCGCTTTTGCGGTGGCAACCCAGATCGATTCCCGGGTTATTCTTGATGCTTCCGGAGCAGAAAAATTATTAGGCCGGGGAGATATGCTCTATAGCCCGATCGGGGCGATGAAGCCGATGAGATTGCAGGGGGCCTTTTTGACCGACAACGAGATCGAAGGGGTGGTCGGTTTTATCAAGAAGCAGGGAGAGGCCGAGTATATTGAAGAGATTCAGACAATTAAAGCGATTGATTTTGAAAACAAGGATAATCAGGGAGAATCAGGAGAAGATCGAGATGCCTTGTATGATGACGTTGCCAAGTTAGTTGTTAATTCCGGTAAAGCTTCCACCTCTTACGTTCAACGCAAATTTAGCATCGGCTACAATCGGGCGGCCCGGATAATGGATCAGCTGGAAGAGGCGGGAATCGTTTCGGCTCCAGAAGGCGAACAGGCTACCCGTCGTGTTGTCGGTGGGATGGATATTGTGGTGCCGACAGAAAACTAGTTTTAGATATTCCCCAACACATAACTGACCATGACATTTTTAGCCGCTAAGATTCGGGGATTGGTCCCTAGCGAAGCATCTGCCAGGGTTTCTCCTTCTTTACCCGGGATATCAGAAAAGTAACCGAGCTTGGAAACTTTTATTTCGCTTGTTTTTGGCCCAAGCCCTCTGAACAGAGGACCCATCTCCAACTCAACTGAACTTGCTTCTCTTTCGTGCAGTCCGGCAACGTATCCGTCGTGTTCCTCCAGAGGGGAGACAACATAGCCGGCATGTCTGGTCAAGACAACATTATGTCCTGCCGGGCCGGCCTGATCACGGGAGCCGGTCATATCTATCGCCGAAATGCCTGTGTCTAATATCGAGAGGGCCTGGTTACTAAATCCGGCTTCCGAGCCCTCACTAGTTAGCATTACAACCGGAACAAACAGGTCTCCTACTTCTACTGCTTCTTGTTTGGGGTTGCCGTTGGTGATAAAGCCGCCATTGCCCATAAACATTACATGTTCAAGTTGTTCCACTTCTGCTAAGGCAATACCTAAATGTTCGGCTAAATTACCAAAGGGGATATTGACCAGTAAAACCGGTTCTTTTCCTTCTACAGATAGTAGATGCGCCTGATAAACACTATTATCGACCCGTTTCTTTATTTTATCTGCTTTAACTTTTTGTCCCAGCTCAAAGGGGCATTTTTTAATTTTAAACTTCGACAGAAGTTCCTGAGTCTGTTCCTGAAAAGTATTAAGTGTTTGTGAATGTTCGGCCGATACCAATACCTCTTCCGGCGAAAGCTCCAACGCCTCACCGAGTTGAGATGCTTGGGCAAATAACCGACTGATTGCTATTGCTGGCAAAGAAGTCAGGGCTTTGATAATTTCGCTGCTCCTTGCTTCCAACGTCTCGCCGGGAGTTGATTGGTCGAGCCCCTCGATCGTAATGTCAAAGCCGGCCAATAAGGTAAGAGCATCTTTTATTCTCCCTTCATATGCCTGGCGCTTATTCGCATCGGGAATTCTCGGATTGGCCGCGCAAAACTTGTTATAGTCAAGATTTTCGGCCATTTTTTCTATTTGGGCGATACAGATTGTTTCAAGGGCCGATCTTAATTTGGCAACAAGAGCTTTCCCCTTGCCGCCCAGCTTTTGCAAGCTCTCTGCAATGTGTTTTGCCGTCAGGCGAAAAGCGGTAATAAAGCCGATGGTTCCGCTCGGTCCGATCACTACTCTGGCTGGGAATTTACCGCCGTTTGCCTGGGCGGTATCGGCGACCAGTTTTTTTGCGGAGGCTACGTAGTCTTTTGCTGTAAAATGGTGATATATTTTTTCAACTGATAGACCGGCATAAGTCAGATAAAGGCGCATGTGTTCCAGTTTTGTTTCGCCTAATATATTGGCGACAATAAAGTGGTTGGTCCCTTTTTTTCGGTACCAGTTTTGCTTGACGCCGTCTTTTGTCGTGACCTCTTCCAATTGCTCAAGTTCGGAACGCATACTCCCCAGATAATGCTGGGCTCTCTCCATTGGGCCGTGATGCAATTCTACTGTCACAAATTCTCCGGCATCGAGGCCTGCTAAGGCTGCGGCCGGGATGCGCGGGACAAGATATTCCGGTAGGTTTAGCGTGTGATCTCTGTACATCGCCACCCCTTGCCGCACCCTGACAACTGTAGGGAGCGTGCCGATAGTCGGCAATATATCTCTTTCCACTTCAAGCGCTGTCTGAGCGCCAAAAGGGGAACCGCCGGCATGCTTGTGACCGCCCCAGGTCCGGGCTGCTTCTGCTGTCTCAAGGCCTGCCAATTTTGTCCATAGGCCGCTAAGGTCAATTTCGTCTGCCAATTCTGAATTGGGATTGACCCCTATTAAATACTCATATCCCATCTGCATCTCGGCATCATAGGAGACAGCTATGTGCAGGTGTTCTGCTACCGGCCGGCCGTG
>JBDRIF010000071.1:0-10104 GCA_043816125.1 bacterium | reverse complement strand
TGTTTGAGTCGCGGACCAAGGCTCAGGCGGCGATCATGGCCGGTCGGATTTTTATCAAGGGGCAGCGAGTGGATAAGGCCGGCACATTAATTGATCCCGAAGTTGAGATCGAAATTCGCGGAGACGATATGCCGTATGTTGGTCGTGGTGGATTGAAATTAGAAAAAGCACTTCAAGAGTTTAAGATGGATGTAAAAGGCAAGATCTGCTTAGACATCGGAGCCTCAACCGGAGGGTTTACCGATTGTCTGTTGCAAAATGGAGCCAAAGAAGTTTATGCCGTCGATGTCGGTTATGGCCAGTTGGCTTGGAAACTCCGCCAAGATCCTAGAGTAAAAGTCTTTGAGAGAATTAATGCCAGAAATCTAACCTTAGAAGATCTAAAACTCCTAACTCCGAACTCCCAACACCAAGTTTAGCTGTCATCGATGTCTCCTTCATCTCCCTAACCAAGATTCTCCCCGCAGTTAAAGAGCTATTAGCAGAAAATGGAGAAATTATCGCTTTGATTAAGCCGCAGTTTGAGGCCAAACGTGGACAAGTAGGCAAGGGTGGAATCATCCGCGATGAAAAAGTTCGCGATCAGGTTGTTGAGAAGATCAAAACTTTCGCCTCCTCTATAGGCCTAAAAGTCTATGAGCCTATGGGCCTAATCCCTTCCCCCATCACCGGCGCTGATGGGAATGTTGAGTTTTTGATCCATTTGGGTTTATAATCAAACCATGACCCAACAGATCGTTTTTGCATTAGTTTCTGGGTTTCTTGTTGCTCTGCTGTTGTTTATTGCCCTCAGTCGATTATTTAAATCAAAAAACATAGTTCCTGCCGATCGACAGTCAAGGTTTTCCGAACAAGATGCAGAACGATTGCTGAAAGAATCCGGTTTTACTATTTTGGGAAAGAATCAACGGGAATCAATTGTTACGGTCGTTGACGGGAAAGACCATTACGGTTTTTTGGAAGCCGATTATACTGTTCAAAAAGGCAGGGATAAATTTGTGGTGGTCGTTCATACAGGGGAGGGGACTTCTGATCCGAACGAACCGCTGGTCCGCCGCAAGCTTTTGGAATATGCCCGGGTCTTTTCCGGCCACATTGTATTAGTTCTTGATCTGAATAGCGGAGAGATCCATCAGGTCCGCTTTCGTTTCCCTCACGAACGGAATATTGATTTCTTTTTTCAATTCTTACTCGGCGTGTTTATTATCAGCGGCGTAATTGGTATAATTTGGGTATTGGCACAATTGCATCTATTTTAAGGAGGACACTGCGGACTTAAGTCCGCAGTGTCCAGAGTTTGGCTATAGAAAAAAGAGAGGTTTTTAAATGACAACTGTTGCAGTGATCTATAAAAAAGAAGACAAGTTGATTGCTGGTACGGCTGCTCAGGTTATCAAAGAGCTGAAAGCGGCCGGCTATAAAGTCGGTCTGCCTGGGGCCAAATTTGCTGTTACACTTGGTGGGGATGGGACAATTTTGCGAGCGGCCAGACTACTGGCAAAAAAGAAGATCCCTATTCTCGGTGTCCATATGGGGGGCTTGGGTTTTCTCAATGAGATTGAATTGCACGAGCTAAACGATGCTCTTGAATTGATCAAAAAGAAAAAATATCAGCTTGATGAGCGGGCGATGATCGAGGCGGTTACTGGGGGAAAAACTTTGTTGGCACTAAACGATCTGGTCATTAGCAATAGCGGGATTGCCCGGGTTATCAAGCTGGAGATCAAAGGGGTGGCCGATTATACCTCCGACGGATTGATTTTTTCTTCGGCCACCGGTTCCACTGCATATAATTTATCGGCCGGCGGGCCTCTTTTGACTCCGGATGCGCAAAGCATGGTTATTACCGCAATCTGTCCGCACACAATCAATGAACGACCGATTGTAATTGAGCGGCCGGTTACCGTGGTGCTAAACAGAGGGAAAGACGCGATATTAACTGCCGATGGCCAACAGATGATGAAACTGGAGGAGCGGCAAAAGATTAGAGTGCAAAAATCAAAACTGAAAACACAATTTATCAGGGTAAAAAAACAGGATTTCTTTGAGCGTTTACGAGATTCTTTTGGCTTTGGGCCAAATTCCTAGTTGTAAATCTTACCGCTGTTCAGCGAGATAATCTCTTTGAGGTCTTTGATCAATATCAGCTTAACCGGGTCGGAAACATTGGCCCGCCCGTTTTGCAGAAAGCAGCGAAACAGAGTAATCTTTTGCAGTTGGCTGTCGACGAGTTTTTTTAAGTAACCGTGCAGGGCTACTTTTTCCATCGTCTTAATAACTTGTGCGTTGTTCATCGTTTTCATCGCATTGCTCCTTAGGCAAATCTCTTGGCGGCGATCTCTTTTTTCAGGAACATATCCGAAAAGATCTTTACGAACTGGCCGGATTGTTTCATTCTTTTGGGGTCGAGAGTTAAGGCGTTTTGAATATGATTAGACCGTTTGGTCTTGCCAGGCTGGCTGATGGAGACTACATCGAAGTTATTTTTATCTAATTGTTGATTCATTGTTCTTCCCTCTCATATATATATCGGCACATTTCACGGGAAATTTCACTTAATTTGCAATTACAATTTCTGGGCAAAATCAGCGATTGCATCCACAGTTTGGACGGAGGAATAACCGGTTAATAGGTCAACATGCCCGGTTTCCGGGACAATAAGTTCTTTCGTGTCTCTGGCCAGTGTCCGCATCAGTAACGCATGGCTTTTGGGTGTGACCAGGGGGTCTTTGTCGCCAGAAACAACCAGGGCTTTGGGCAGGGCTTTTTCTCCCAAGGCTTCTAAATAACGGCGGCCTTTTTCTCGCTGAAAGAGGTTGCCTCGTTCAAACATGGATAGCAGAGCTTGGACAACATCCGGAGCTAGAGATTCAAGCACATAATCAATAATTGGTTTTTTAGTGCCGGCAGGAGTGTTGGGTTCATAAAGAGCCGGCAGGAGGAAAAAAAGTTTAGCAGCAACTTTGTCCCGCAAACTAATGGCTGCTTTTCCTGGTTTGCTCGTTGGTTCAGCGGCGCCAATATCTTTCACAATGCCTTTTAATTGCGGGATTCTTTGTGCAAAAAGAGAAAGCGCGTGCAGGTCTTTTAAAGGCAATAATCTGGCAGCTGTAGAGTAAGCTCTTAATGCATTGCTCAATAAGAAAGTATTATCATGAAAATCAACCGGTGTGCCCAAAAACATTACCCCTGCAGTCCGGGGATCTATCTCCATAAATGCCAGCAAGTAGATTAATTGCATCCCGCCCATACTAAAACCGCCGATAGCTGCTTTTTCTTGGCCGGAAAGGCAGATCGCCGCGTCAATTAAAAACTCATAATCAGCAGCTTGGCTGCGATAGCTTTGTTTTGGGTCAAAATGATTATTAACCCCAAGTTTATTTGCCACAAACCGGGCTTGGATCCATTGGGAGTCGCGACGGTTTAACAGAACAACATGAAAGCCCTGGTCGGCCAGCCGGTTGGCCTGACTGGTTAAATTATCCATGTTTTTATAATCATTGCCGTCAATCGGGATCCGGAAGAGAGTGGAATTGCAGAGCATGCCGGGCATTAAAATGATCACAGGTTTAGCCTGGTCTGCTTTTGTCGGGTGAAAGATGTGTATCAGCAAATGGACAAAGCCGTCGGGATCACCGGCATTGCTGACCAGCTGAGCTTCTCTGATCAGACCGGATTTCGTACCGGTTACCACCTGCAGCGGGGCAGAGGAGGTGTAAACCTTGCCGTGATGCCGGGCAAAGTCTATCCGTTTACTGGACACAATTGGTCTATTAGCCGTTTCCTGTGAAGGGTTTGATTGAAGGGCCCGTCTTATTCTGTTTAGCCCGCTAAGTGCCATGACAGCTTATCTTCGGCTGTTGCTTAACAAAATTTCACACTATGTTATAATTTGTCTATGGAGCGCTACCTCAAAAGCCGCTACAAAATTGGCGAACAACTCTCAGACAACCCTTTTAGTGCTACCTATCGTGGCTCGTTTATCGGGACAAATAAACCGGTGGTTATCAAAATCTATAAACGGGGGACTCTCAACTCCAGTCTTATCAATAGGATGAAGCAGAAGGTGCGGGAGTTGTCACTTATTAAGCATCATGGTCTGGCTAAGCTGATCGACGGAGATTATGGCTGGCAAGGTTTCTATTATGTACGGGAATATATTGAGGGGAAAAGCCTGGAACAATTAATCCAGACAGGGCAGATGACCGGGGAAAAGGCGGCGGCGATTACCCTGGAAATTTGTCAGGCGGTTCAGCAGGCGCATGAGAAAGGGATTATTCATGGGGCGCTGAAGCCGAATAATATTTTTATCGACGCCAAAGGGATTGTCAAAGTGGCAGATTTTGTGATCGAAGGAGAAATTAAAGAGGCGATGCCGCAAAAACCGATATCGATCATGCAAAATGGAAAGTATATTTCACCGGAAGAACTGTCCGGCAACTCGGCAACAACTTCTTCGGATGTTTACGCGCTCGGCTTGCTTCTCTTGGAGATGCTGGCCGGGCAAAACTTTAAAATAGAAGGGAGTTTGGCTGGCGGTTTGCGGAAAATGAGAGAGGGGGGGCTTTTTGATCGACAGACGATCAGCCATCAACCTCGTTATCTGATCGATCTGGTCAATCGGGCGGTTCAGGTTGACCCTTTGCTCCGTTTTCGTTCGATTTCTGAATTTAAACAGAGCCTGGAAAATCATGCGATAGTTACTGCCAAGCCAAAGCATGAAGAATTTATTAGGATCTTCGAAAGTTCCGTCAGCTCATTTGGTGACGATGGACTAAGGCACGACAGCGAAGAGTTAGCCGATCTGGGCAAAGTTCGGCTCCGCTGGGGAAAAGAAAATCATCGGCATTGGATATTAGTAGTTGTGCTTCTCTTGGCGGTTTTGTCGGGCATAATATATGCCTTTATATTTGGAATATAATGTTAATTAAATATTTAAGCTATTACCTGATCTTTTTGGCTCTAACATCGCTGCTAGTCAGCTATTTGGTTTGGCATTTAAAATTACCTTCGCCCAAGGTTGTTATCTCCTTAATTATGGCGGTTATATTATCTCCGCTATTGCTCGGTTATCTATATCTGACATATTTTACCTCCATTCCCGAGACACGAATCCCGGTTGTTATCGGCCTCCCCTCCCTTGAGGCCGAGGCGAGATTAATCAATTTGGACTTGCGCGTTAAGTTTGGCGGTGAGATTTATGATCTCAGATATCCTGAGGGGACGGTTATTAAACAGCGTCCCGAGGCCGGGCGCAAGGTTAAAGCCGGTCGCTTAATAACGCTACTGGTCAGCTCCGGTAAACGTAAAATTATTATGCCCGATCTGGTCAGCCGCTTGGAAGAGCAGGCACAGGCGGTGATTACGGCCAAAGGATTAGTTGTCGGCCAGACCACAATTGAGGCGGCAACTGGTTTTATGGGTGGAGTGGTCATGAACCAGAGCCCTCTACCGGGCGAAGAGATAGATGTCGGCTCGGAAGTTAATTTAATCATCAGTGCCAGTAAAGAAGTGAAAGCGGAAGAAAAAGAGAAGGAAGATAAAGGGGGCTTTTGGTTATGGTAAAAGTATCGCCGTCGATATTGTCGGCCGATTTCGGTAATCTGGAAGCAGAGATAAAAAAAGTTGTTAAGGCCGGGGCCGACAGTATTCATATCGACGTAATGGACGGTCATTTTGTCCCCAATATCACTATTGGCCCTTTAGTGGTCGCAGCTGTTCGTAAAATAACCAAACTTCCTCTGGTCGCACATTTGATGATTGAAAATCCTGAGCAATATATCCCTGCCTTTGCTAAGGCTGGGGCCGATATTATTGAGGTTCAGCTTGAGTCGTCAAAAGATTTGGAGGCCGATATTGCTTTAATAAAAAAACTGGGGAAAAAGGCTGGTGTTGTTGTCAACCCATATTCTCCTCTCGACAAAGTTTTGCCTCTGCTTGATCAGCTGGCGATCGTGCTGATTATGTCGGTCAATCCCGGGTTTGGAGGGCAAAAATTTATGCCCGAAGTATTGCCCAAACTGGTTAAGCTGAAGGCTGTAATCTTAAGAAAGAAATTAAAAGTGAAGATCGAGATCGATGGGGGGATCAATTTAGAGACGGCTCCTAAAGCGGTCAAGGCCGGCGCCGATATTTTAGTAGCCGGCTCGGCGATTTACCATGCGACAGATCCGGCCAAAGTTCTCAAAGAACTTAAGAAATTAAAATGAAAAACTGGACGGCTGAAGATATCAAATTTATGCGCGAAGCACTTTCCCTGGCCAGGGCCGGGGAGGGACGGACAACTCCCGATCCGATGGTCGGCGCGGTTTTAGTCAAAGACAATCGAATTATTTCGGTCGGTTATCACGGTGAGGTTTCGACCCCCCATGCCGAGGCGTGGGCGATAGAGAAGGGGGGGGATGCGGTCAAGGGCTCAACTCTTTATGTGAATCTGGAGCCTTGCTGTCATTATGGGAAAAATCCGCCGTGCACCGATTTTATTTTAACTTCCGGCATCAAAGAAGTTGTGGCGGCGATGCAAGATCCCAATCCGGTGGTTAAAGGAAAAGGGTTTCGTAGACTGAAAAAATATGGGGTCAAGGTGAGGGTCGGTTTGCTCGAAGAAGAAGCCAAAAAGCTGAATGAATTCTTTGTAAAATATATCACGACAAAATTACCGTTTGTTGCGTTGAAAACGGTTATGACGCTGGACGGAAAAATAGCGACAAAAACCGGGGCGAGCCGCTGGGTCTCCGGCAAAGTAACAATCGATTATGCCCATCACCTGCGCAATGTTTATGACGCTATTTTGGTCGGGGTTAATACTGTTTTGGTCGATAATCCCAAGTTAACAACCCGCTTTGTGCAGAGGGTTAAAAACCCGATTCGCATTGTCCTCGATGCCATGGCCCGGACCCCTCTGACAGCCGATGTCTTATCCAAGAATGCCAGGACTATCATCGTTGTCAGCTCTGCGGCTCCGACCAAAAGGATCCAGGCATTAGCTTCTGCCGGAGCAGAGATATTGCTTCTTCCGGCGCAGCAGGGGAAGATCGATCTCAAGGCTTTGTTAAGAAAACTGGGAAAGATGAAGATAACCAGCTTGTTGGTAGAGGGGGGAGGCGAAGTTAACGCTTCATTTATTGCTGCCGGCCTGGTTGATAAGGCTTATTTTATTTATGCCCCCAAAATATTTGGTGGACGAGACGCTAAGACCGGTGTGGAAGGAGATGGAGTTGAGCTCCCCAGGCAGGCAAAATGGCTCAAAAGTTTTTATATTGATCGACTGGGGGCGGATATTCTGGTTAAAGGGTATTTTCGTTAAATGAAAAGGTTACTTCTTTTTCTTTGTCTACTGATTATTTTTGGTTTAACAATTATTGTTGGCTGTACTCAAAGCATCTCTGTTTCTATCCCTACCACAACTATTGCGACAACTACTACTACTTCTACGACAACAACTACGACAACTACCATAGCAACAACGACTACGACCACCACCACAGGCGCTTCTACGACAACCACTACAAACCCTAATCTTGGGGCGACTTGGACTGAGGCTACAGCCGATGCATATTCTGGAGGGCTCGGTCGTTATGGTCATAGTAGTGTGGTTTTTGATAGTAAGATGTGGGTAATTGGGGGAAGGGATATTGTTGGGGATGAAGGGGTAACCTTTACATCCGAAGCTTGGTACTCGTCTGAAGGGGAATTTTGGACACTTGCTACTCCCTCTTTGCCGTTTTTTTCTAGTTATAGTGATTTAGTGGTCTTAGATAATCAGCTTTATGCGATTGCAGTTCAAAGCGAATTCGGTTCTGATTATGGGAATGATGTTTATCGGTCAAGCAACGGCGAAGATTGGGTGAAAATATTTGATGGAGGAGAACTCGGGGGTGCTTTCAATCCGATGTATGGTTTGCGGGCTGTGGTTTTTAATAATAAAATTTGGGTAATTGGCGGGTTCTTTTCTGGTGCTGGTGGGGTTGCAATAAATCAAATTTGGTCTTCTGCGGATGGGGCTAGTTGGACTGAAGAAAGAAATGCTGATTTTTCAGGAAGATACAATTTTGGGGCTGTTGTTTTTGATGAAAAAATCTGGGTGATTGGCGGTTATGGAAATGATGATGTGTTGTTAAATGATGTCTGGTATTCAGCCGATGGGGCTAACTGGACCGAAGCGACTACAGAGGCCGGCTTTTCTCCCCGTCAGCTGCACAGTACCGTGGTGCAGGATGGTAAAATCTGGGTGATCGGTGGCGACGAAATATCAACTGAAGCATATGGGAAGGTTGATGATGTCTGGTCGTCACCTGATGGGATAAGTTGGACTCAGGTAGCAACCGGGGCGGAATTTGGACGGAGAGCAGGCCACAGCAGCGTCTCTTTTAATGGCAAGCTATGGGTAATAAATGGATATTTTGATAATGGGCAGGGGCGCAGTGATGTCTGGTCGTCACCCTAAAAGCTTCTTAATTACTGCCAATGCTTCTTCTACTTTATAAGGTTTCCTAATTATCGCATCGGCCTTGTAGATCGTGCCGACAGCTTCCGCCACATTTTCGTTGATGCCGGTTAAAAGAATAACAGGTATTTCCAAGTGCTCTTCTTTGATTGCTTTTAATAATTCAAAACCGTCCATTTTGGGCATATTGACGTCGGCCAGGACCAGGTCAAAATCGGCCGGATCTTCTTGAAAAAGCTCCAGTCCTTCTGCCCCATCTTCCGCTTCTGTCACTTTATACCCTTCGGTTTCCAACATCGACTTGGTAATACTGCGCATACTCTCCTGGTCGTCGATAACTAAGATATGTTTTGGCATAAGGTTATTGTAGGCAAAGGAGAAAAGGAAGTCAACTAGGTGTGGGTGATCCCCAAATCGGTCGGCGCCCGGCCTAGACTTCGCAATAATCCCAAAGTAGTATCAATCTGTTCCTTAATCCCTTCATCACTATGTGCCCGGTCAGGATAGATGGTATATTGAGAGCTGAATTTTTCCGGCGTGGTGTTTAGCATGACCGAATTGGCTCCGGCCATTAAACCTTCCTCTCTGGCTTTAGCATGCAAAGTTTCAAACCCCGTTGTAACCAATATTTTGGCATTCTTGGCATCGGCAATTCTGGCCACAGCCAAAGTTTTCAACACATCTTTGACCGGTGGTGGAGGAGTGTCTGCTAATGGAGTCTTAGGATGGGGCAAAAATGGACCAAAAGTATACATTTCTGTATTTAAAGATTTTGTTAAGAGGATGTCCTTTAGAATGTCCTCTTTGGTTTGACCAGGGGGACCGATCAATCCGCCGGTAATAATCAGATAGCCTAGTTTAAACGCTTCTTGTAAGTGATCAATTCGAGATTTAAATTTTTTACCAGGGTGAATTTGTTCGTACAGTTCGGGATTACTCGTTTCGAACCTCATGAGGAGTCCGCGGGCACCCGCTTCGTAGAGTTTTTTCAGTCCCTCAAGCCCAACTTCGCCGAAACTAATAAAAATCAAGACCGCGGAACGCTTTTTTATCTCTCGGACTATTTCGCACAGGGCATCAATTGAATAATGTTTGTCTTCGCCGCTCTGCAGGACCAAAGCTTTGAAGCCGTGTGTTTCAATCGCTTCATAGGCAGCGTCGAGAATTTCCTGTTTGGTCATTCTGTATCTTGTAATATCTTTGTTATGAGTCGAGATGCCGCAATATTGGCAGTTTTGATTGCAGTAATTTGAAAATTCGATGATCCCATGGACGCAACAGGAGTTGCCGAGATGTTTTTGGCGAAGGAAGTTACCAACTTTAAATAATAATTCTAATTCTTTATCATTTTCCAGGTTGAGAAGGTGGAGTAGGTCGGATTCTTTCAGCGGCAAGTCTTCGGCTGCCTTATCTAGGATTATCGAGGTCTTTTTACTAACCCCTTGAGCCTCCATGTCTACTTTGGATAAACGGAGGTCGAGTTCTTGGAGTTCGAAAAAGGTCTCTTTCCAGGTTGTCAGAATCGAGATTGCTTCGGCTTCGGGGATGATCTTGATTGCATAACCCCCCTGGGCATAGAGGTAGTCGCCGATCTTGAGTTCGTCAAACTCGTTGATCGCCTGTTTTTGCTCGCCAAAGTATTCTACCGTGACGATTTT
>JBDRIF010000070.1:0-40578 GCA_043816125.1 bacterium | reverse complement strand
CTCGGCGCAATCGCCGGCACCTTAACTACAATTTCTTTTTTACCACAGGTAATTAAGGCGTACAAGTCTAAACAGACGAAAGATTTGTCATTATTAATGCTGGTGTTGTTTTGTTTGGGAGTCTTCTTTTGGTTTCTTGATGGGATTGTTTTAAAACAACCTCCGATGTTGATTGCTAATGGAACGACATTGCTACTGGGCTTCTTTTTAATCTATCTCAAATTAAAATATTCAGGTGTAAAATGAAGACCCATACCGACTATTTATACCTGACAACTAAAAAACAAAAAGAAATTATTAATATTACTCATGAGGTTCAATCGATCGTTGATAAGTCTGGCGTCAAAGAGGGGATGGTCTTGGTCAATGCTATGCATATCACCGCTTCGGTGTTTATTAATGATGAGGAGTCTGGCCTGAAGCAGGACTTTTTGGAGTGGTTAGAAAAGATTGCTCCGGAATATCCCGGTTACAAACATCATCAGACCGGCGAAGACAATGCCGATGCGCATTTAAAGCGGACAATCATGGGGCGAGAGGTTGTAGTCGCTATTACAGATGGTCAATTGGATTTTGGCCCCTGGGAGCAGATCTTCTATGGCGAGTTTGATGGGCAGCGGCGGAAGCGGGTGCTGGTCAAAGTCCTCGGTCAGTAAATTTTCTTAATTACCCTCTTGACAGTTATCCACAGTTTAAGGTAAAATACTAATTCCGTTTGTTGAATGGTATTCATTCAGTAAATATTGCCAGAAAATAATATTTTTGGTCAAGGGGGCATTATGTGCCTCGGGAATTTTTTTTATGAGAGAAATTATAACGTTAGCATGTACAGAGTGTAAAAGAAAAAATTACACGACTAATAAAAGTAAGGATAATACGAAGGATCGTATTGAACTTTCAAAATATTGTTGTTGGTGCATGAAACACACCAAACATAAGGAAGAGAAGAAGTAGGGTAGACTCAGGGGGAGTGTCGGTTAATGGCAAACCACTGGTCTCCAAAACCAGGACTGGGGGTTCGAATCCTCCCACTCCCGTTTTGACTCTATATAATAATGAAAGAAAAGATTGCAGGATTAGTTAAGTTTTTCAAAGAGACTCGGTCCGAAACCAAAAAGGTGGTTTGGCCCGATCGGAGATATGTGGCAGTTGCCACGGTGATTATTGTAGTCTTGGTTCTCTTGACTGGGATGTATGTGATGTTTGTAGATCTGGGTTTATCAAAAATTATGGGAGCGCTGATTAAATAGCATGGATGCTAACGAGAATCTTGAGAATCAAATAGACGAATCTGCTGCTATCCCGACAGATGTCGAGACGCCAGCTGAATCTGTAGAGCCGGTCCAGCCAGAGGTTGTTGTAGAACCGACAGCTGAAGAAGTTCCTGTTGAGAGTGAAGTCCCTGCTGAAAGTGAAGTCCCTGCTGAAAGTGAAGAACCTGTTTCAGAAGAAGTTCAGGCCGAAGCCCCTGCCGGTGAAGCAAAGTGGTACGTAATCCAGGCGATGACCGGCAGCGAAGACAAAGTAAAAAAAGCGATCGATTTAACCATTAAGTTAAAAAATTTAAAGAACAAAGTTCTTCAAGTTTTGGTCCCGACAGAGGAGATCGTTGAGATAAAAGGCGGAAAGAGAGTCGAAAAAGTTAAGAACATGTTTGCCGGATACGTTTTTCTGGAAATGATTCTTGATGAGGAGTCCTGGTACCTGATTCGCAGTACCCCAGGAGTTGCCCGCTTTATCGGTTCTAAGACTCAGCCGACACCTGTCTCCGCCAAAGAGATGCAGCGGGTGTTGAAACAGCTGGGTAAAGAAGAAAGATTCGAGATCACCTTTGAAAAGGGTGAAGGGGTTCGTATTATCTCCGGTCCTTTCCGTGGATATACAGGGACAGTTGATGAAGTTAATGATGAAAAAGGTAAATTAAAGGCGCTGATTAATATCTTCGGGCGAGACACGCCGGTCGAAGTTAATTTTGAGTTTGCGCAAAAAATAGTATAGGAAAAAAATATGCCACCAAAAAAGAAAAAGAAAGAAGTTATCACAAAAGTTAAATTGCAGATCGAGGCCGGCAAAGCTAATCCAGCTCCGCCAATCGGTCCGGCTCTTGGTCAGCATGGCTTAAATATTATGGATTTCTGCAAACAATATAATGCAGTAACCAAAGATAAAGGCGGAATGATTATTCCTGTTGAAATTTCAATTTATAAAGACCGTTCTTTTTCTTTTATCTGCAAAACTCCGCCGGCTGCAGCTTTATTGAAAAAAGCTGCCGGGATCGAAAAGGGTTCGGGTGAACCGAATAAGACAAAAGTTGGCAAGGTAACCAAAGCGATGCTCAAAGAGATTGCCGAGATTAAGTTGCCCGATCTAAACGCCAATGATGTTGAAGCGGCAATGCAAATTATTGCTGGAACGGCGAGAAATATGGGGTTGACAGTAGAATAATGGTAAAAAGTAAAAAATATCAAGAAAAGGCAAAATTAGTCGATCGGACTAAGTATTACACTCCGGCCGAGGTTTTTGCTCTGGTTAAACAAACCAGTCGAGGTAAATTCGACGAGACCGTTGAATTGGCGATGAAACTTGGGGCCGAGCCAAAGAAACATTCGGTTCGCGGCACGGTAAATTTACCGGGTGGATCGGGCAAGTCAAAAAAAGTTGCCGTAATTACCAGGCCAGATCGGGTAAAAGAGGCTGAAGAAGCCGGAGCTGATATTGCCGGATCTGAGGATCTGGTTAAGAAGGTTCAAGACGGATTTTTGGGTTTTGACGTTCTAATTGTTTCTCCCGATATGATGGCTTCTGTTGGTCGCTTAGGAAAAGTTTTGGGGCCCAAAGGTTTAATGCCCAATCCCAAATCTGGAACGGTAACGCCAGAAATTGCCAAAGCTGTTAAAGAATTTAAAGGGGGGAAGGTTGAGTTCAAGATGGACAAGACTAGTGCCTTGCACATGGTTTTAGGTAAAGTCTCTTTTGATGTTAAAGTGTTGGAAGACAACTTCTCAGCTGCTTTGGCTGCAATTTTGACGACCAAACCGAGCGGGTTAAAAGGGAATTTTGTCGAGTCGATCACTGTCTCCAGCACCATGGGGCCGGGGATCAAAATCGATCCAAAAATCGCCATAGATAGGACGGGCAACTAATGGGTAATGCAAAAGTAGTCGACCGAAAAAAGAAAGTAGTTGAGGCTCTTCAGGAGAAGATCGATTCAGCCAGCATTATTGTTTTGACCGATTACCGCGGGATATCTGTTAAGCAGGTAACTGAGTTTCGCAAAGCACTGTACAAAAATGATTCCGAGTATAAAGTTGTAAAAAATACTCTTTTACGACGGGCGATGGAAGCGGCCGGGCATGCCGAACTTAATGAGCATATTGTCGGGCCAACCGCTTTATTGCTTGGTTACAAAGATCCTGTTGAGCCGGTTAAGGCCTTGGTTGACTTTGTCGCTGAAATCGAAAAAGGAGAGATTAAGGCCGGTTTAATGGAGAAGAAGATCGTTGATTCCAAAGGAATTGAAAGTATAAGTAAGCTTCCTTCTCGCGAAGAGCTGATTGCCAAAATGGTTAGCGGTTTCAATGCTCCGCTTTATGGCCTGGTCAATGTTTTGGCCGGCTCAATGCGAAAATTGGTTTATGCTCTAAATGCTGTCAAAGATAAAAAAGCTCAGGAACCCGCTTCTGCCGTAGCGGCGGTTGAAGTTTCTGCCCCGGTTGTCGAGGAACCAAAAGCTGAAGAAGTGAAGGTTGAGGAACCAATAAATGAATCAGAAGGAGGTGAGAAGTAATGGCAAAGGTTGAAGAAATTATCTCAAATGTAGAAGGATTAACGGTTTTAGAATTATCCGATTTGGTGAAGAAATTAGAAGAGAAATTTGGGGTTTCTGCTGCTGCTCCGATGATGATGGCCGGTGGAGTTGCCGCGGCCGGTGCGGCTGAAGAAGTTAAGGACGAATTTGATGTCGTCTTGGCTGACGCAGGGGCAAAGAAAATCCAAGTGCTCAAAGTTTTGCGCGAAGTAACCGGGTTAGGTCTGAAGGAGGCTAAGGAATTAGTCGACTCAGCACCAAAACCAGTTAAGCAGGGCGTGAAAAAAGACGAAGCGGAAGACATTAAGAAAAAACTCGAAGCTCAGGGAGCAAAGGTCGAGATTAAATAATGACAAAAAGAACAGCACTTGTAAGCAAAGCCAAAAAATATATAGTTGAGGCTCCGGATCTACTGGAACTCCAGAAAACTTCTTTTCTCTGGTTCTTGCAGGAAGGTTTGGCCGAAGAATTAAAGGCTATTTCTCCTGTTAAGGGCTATGAAGGGAAGCTGGAGTTGCACTTTACTGGTAAGCACAAACTGGGCAAGCCAAAGTATTCTGCCCAGGAGTGTTCGATCAGAGAAGCAACCTATGCGATGCCGCTTAAGGTTGAGACCAGGTTGGTTAATAAAGCGACCAAAGAGGTAAAAACTCAGGATGTCTTTATCGGCGATCTGCCGATGATGACCGACCGCGGGACTTTTATTATCAACGGAGCAGAGCGGGTAATTGTTTCTCAATTAGTCCGTTCCCCAGGTGTTTATTATCGGGCCATTAAACGGACCGATAAAATGATGGGTAAAACTTATTATTATTCCACGGTTATTCCAGATCGTGGTTCTTGGCTTGAGGTGGAGACAGATTCTGGCGGGGCAATCTTTACCCGGATCAACCGGACTCGTAAGATCCCTGTAACCATGTTTTTGTCGGCCATTGGCTGTTCAGAAAAAGAAGTTCTGCAGGCTCTGCCTGAGGGTGAATTTCGTCGAAAATGTCTCAAAGAATGTCCGATCATGCCCAAAAATGAGGCGTTGATTGAAGTTTACAAAAAACTCCGCCCCGGCGATCCGGTTACACAAGAAGGGGCTCAGGTTTATCTTAATAATTTGTTCTTCAATCCACGTCGTTATGATTTGGGGAGAGTAGGACGATATAAAGTTAACCGCAAATTGGGGGTTAATGTCGAACTCGATGTTTTTGTTTTAACTAAAGCCGATATTTTGGGGATGGTTCTTTATCTGATCAACATTAATGGTGGCGAAGGGATTGCCGACGATATCGATCACTTGGGCAATCGCCGAGTCAGGGCTATTGGCGAGTTATTACAGCGTCAGATCAGGATCGGTTTCACCAGAATTGAACGGCTGATCAAAGAGCAGATGATGATTAGGGGTGGCGATGTTGTTACGCCAAGTCAATTGATTAATATCCGACCTCTTCAGGCGGTTATTAAAGAATTTTTTGGTTCCAGTCAATTATCCCAGTTTATGGATCAGACCAATCCTTTGGCCGAATTAACTCATAAACGACGGGTGTCAGCCTTAGGGCCAGGCGGCTTATCCCGAGATAGGGCAGGATTTGAAGTTCGTGATATCCATCCTTCCCATTATGGCCGTATCTGTCCGATCGAAACACCTGAAGGTCCCAATGCCGGGCTGATCGGTTCTTTGGCTACTCATGCCAAAGTTAATAAATTTGGTTTCATCGAGTCTCCTTATCGCCGGGTTAAAAATTCGGTTGTGACCAATAAAATTGAATATCTCTCTGCTGATGTGGAAGATCTTTTTAAAATAGCTTCCAGTGATACCAGGGTTAACAGCGATGGAAAAATTGTTGATGACCAGGTCCCTGTTCGCTATCGCAGGGAATTTGTCTTTGCCCCACATCAGGAGGTCGATTATGTCGGTGTTGCCCCGAGTCAGATCATCGGTATTTCTACCGCGATGATCCCTTTTATCGAGCACAACGACGCCAACAGGGCTTTGATGGGTGCCAACATGCAACGTCAATCTGTCCCTCTTCTTGAACCAGAATCACCAATCGTCGGATCTGGATTAGAGGCTAAAGTCGCCAATGATTCCCGAACATTAGTTCGGGCCGAAAAAGCCGGCAAAATTATTAAGCTCTCGGCCGATGAAATTGTTATTCAGAGCAGTGATAAGAAAAAACAATCATACAAACTCTTAACTTTCTGTCGCAGTAACCAGGATACTCTCATTCACCAACGACCGGTCGTTAAATTGGACGACAAGGTCAGTGCCGGTGATATTTTAGCCGATGGCTCTGCTACCCAAAATGGGGAGTTGGCTCTGGGCCGCAATATTCTGGTCGCGATGATGCCGTGGGAAGGTTACAACTACGAAGACGCCATTCTTTTGTCAGAAAAATTGGTTAAAAAGGATATGTTTACCACTATCCATATCCAGCGCTTAGAGGTTGAAGTCAGAGCGACTAAGCTGGGGATGGAAGAGATTACTCGCGAGATTCCTAATGTCAGCGAAGAGGCCTTGGCCAATTTAGACGACCGCGGAGTAATTATCCCCGGGTCTGAAATTTCGCCAGGAGATGTTTTGGTTGGTAAGGTTACTCCAAAAGGTGAGACTGAACTGCCAGCCGAAGAAAAATTATTACGAGCTATCTTTGGTGATAAAGCCAGAGACATGCGCGATACCTCATTAAGGGTTCCGCCGGGAGAGACCGGTATTGTTATTAATGTTCGTGTCTTTTCCAGAGAAAACGGTGACGAATTACCGCCTGGAGTTCATGAATTAGTCCGTGTTTATCTGGCTCAGTTACGCAAAGTCAGTATCGGTGATAAATTGGCCGGCCGCCACGGAAACAAGGGTGTTGTGGCCAAGATTTTGCCGGAAGAAGATATGCCTTTTATGCCCGATGGGACACCTGTCGATGTCGTGCTCAATCCCTTAGGCGTCCCTTCCCGTATGAATATCGGCCAGATCTTTGAATTACTATTAGGCCATGCCGGCAAGATTCTCGATAAGAAATATGATGTCACCGCTTTTGATGAACAGATCGAAGATGATGCTTCTGTCAATCGAGTTGCCGAAGAGTTGGAACTGGCGGCGCAAGAAGGCAAATTGCCCTGGTTAGATTCAACCGGCAAAGTCGAATTGCGTGATGGTCGGACCGGCCGAGCTTTTGGCCGCAAAGTTGCCGTTGGTTATATGTATTTAATGAAACTGATCCATTTGGTTGACGATAAGATGCACGCCCGTTCGACCGGACCTTACTCTTTGATCACCCAGCAGCCGCTTGGTGGTAAAGCTCAATTTGGCGGTCAACGATTTGGTGAGATGGAAGTTTGGGCGCTCGAAGCTTATGGGGCGGCCAATACTTTACAGGAATTACTAACGGTTAAGTCTGACGATGTTGTCGGTCGCTCAAGGGTTTACGAAGCAATCATCAAAGGCAAATCGATGGGGCGGCCGGGGATTCCCGAATCTTTCAAGGTTCTGATCAAAGAATTGCGCAGTCTGGGTCTCAATATCCGGACGATCGATAAAGACGACAAAGAGGTCAATATTGATGAAGAAGAGAAACTCAAAGGGAAAAGAATGCCGCGCATATTCGAAAAGAAAAAGAGGAGGGCCTAGAATTGCCTTTTGTAAATAAGAAAGAAAAAGAGTTTAGCTCCATTAAGATAGGCTTATCATCACCGCAGCAAATCTTAAGTTGGTCATATGGTGAAGTTGAAAAACCAGAAACAATCAATTATCGGACATTCAAGCCCGAGCGACGGGGTCTTTTCTGCGAAAAGATATTTGGACCGGTCAAAGATTGGGAATGTCATTGCGGGAAATATCGCCGTGTCCGTTATCGCGGAATCGTTTGTGAGCGTTGTGGTGTCGAAGTAACAACTTCCAGAGTCAGACGTGAAAGGATGGGGCATATTACTTTGGTTGAACCGGTTGCTCATATCTGGTTTTTACGTGGCGTCCCCGGCTACATGAGTTTGTTGCTCAATGTTACCACCAGAGCTTTAGAAGAAGTCGTTTACTATGATGCGTTTATTGTTACTCAGGTCAATGAAGGAGTTAAGAAGTTAAAAGTTGGTCAGATCTTGCGTGAGACCGCATATCAGGATGCGCTAGAAAAGCATGGCAACAAATTTAAAGCCGAAACCGGAGCCAGAGCGATACAGAAATTACTGACCGACATCGATCTCGTTCAAATGGTCGGCAAATTACGCCGTGATCTTAAGATTTCCAAAGGACAGAAGAGACTAAAAATTATCAAGCGCTTAAGAATTGCCGAAGCTTTCAAGCAATCGGGCAACCGGCCCGACTGGATGATTCTGGAGCATTTACCGGTTATCCCGCCAGATCTTAGACCGATGGTTCAGCTAGAAGGCGGGCGTTTTGCCACTTCCGACTTAAACGATCTTTATCGCCGTGTTCTCAACCGGAACAATCGTCTCAAGAAAATGATCAACATGGGTGCGCCTGAGATGATTATCAGAAACGAAAAACGGATGTTGCAGGAATCTGTAGACGTTTTAATCGATAATGGCCGGCGTAAACGGGCCGTGACCGGTTCAACTGGGAGACCTTTAAAATCATTAACAGATATTATAGAAGGGAAACAAGGCCGTTTCCGACAAAATCTGCTTGGTAAACGGGTCGATTATTCTGGTCGCTCTGTTATTGTGGTCGGTCCCAATTTAAAACTTCACCAGTGCGGTCTACCCAAAGAGATGTCTTTGGAGTTGTTCAAACCGTTTGTAATCAGAAAGTTGGTTGACCGCAATATTGCGCAAAATGTTAAGTCGGCCAAGCGGATGATCGATCGCCAGGAACTTGTTGTCTGGGATATTTTAGAAGAGGTTATCAAAGGCCATCCTGTCTTGCTAAACCGCGCTCCGACATTACACAGATTAGGTATTCAGGCTTTCGAACCGGTCTTGGTCGAAGGTAAAGCGATTCAGATCCATCCGCTCGTTTGTTCGGCTTACAACGCCGACTTCGACGGTGACCAAATGGCGGTTCACGTCCCATTATTGTTTGAAGCTCAGGTTGAAGCAAGAATCCTAATGTTAGCCTCTAACAATATTCTTTCGCCAGCTTCCGGTCGCCCATTAATTACTCCAACCCAAGATATGGTTTTAGGCACCTATTATATGACTGTATTAAACGAAAAAGAAACTCTGGGTAAGGATTGTATTTTCGCTAACGATTGGGAATCGATGATCGCTAACGATCTTGACGCTGTCCATCTTCATGCCAAGATCAAAGTACGCCGCCATGGCGAAATAGTCGAAACAACAGTTGGTAGAATAAAATTCAACTACACTCTTAACCGGGTATTAAAGAAACACGGTGTAGATGTTGAATATCCTTTTGTCAACGAAGTTGTTAATAAGAAAGGGCTGGAAAAAATCATTACCAACTCCTATCTGACTTATGGTAGTGCGATTACAGCTGAAATTGCCGACGAGATCAAGCGACTCGGCTTTAAATATGCAACTTTGGCCGGCGTTTCGATTTCGATCGATGATTTGGTAATCCCGGAAGGGAAAAAAGAGATCGTGGCCAAGGCGACCAAGCAGGTTGCCGAACTGGAAAAACATTATCGGGCCGGAAATTTATCCCAAAAAGAAAAATTCATCCGCTCACTTGATATTTGGGGTGCGGTGACCGAAGAGATCACCGACAAGATGCTTAAGTCTTTTGATTATTTAAATTCAGTTTATATGATGGCTTTCTCCGGTGCCCGAGGTAACGTTCAACAGGTCAGACAGTTGTCCGGTATCCGCGGTCTAATGGCCGATCCGTCTGGTAACATTATCGACATCCCGATTAAGAGTAACTTTAAAGAGGGATTGACTGTTACCGAATATTTTATTTCTTCTTACGGCGCCCGCAAAGGATTGGTAGATACAGCCTTGCGCACAGCCGATTCCGGTTATTTAACTCGTCGCTTAGTCGACGTTGCCCAGGATGTCGTGATCATCGAAGATGATTGTGGGACAAAAGAAGGGATCGAGTTGGCAACTGTCAGAGAAGGGTACGAGGAATTGGTTCCGCTTTGGCAAAGACTGGTCCATCGAACCCCGATCAAGAATGTAACCGACCCACTTTCTAATAAAGTCCTGGCAAAGGCCGGCATAATCATGGATGAGCCGACAGCCAAAGAAATTTATGAAGCCGGAATCGAAAATGTCGCTGTCCGGTCGACTCTTTCCTGCAAAACAAAACGTGGGCTTTGCCGTAAATGTTACGGGCTTGATCTATCGACGCTTAAAGAGGTTAATATTGGTGAGGCGGTAGGCATTATTGCGGCGCAGTCGATTGGTGAGCCGGGTACTCAGCTGACGATGAGAACTTTCCATATCGGTGGTGTTGCGTTGCATAAAGGGGCCAAGGTGGCCATGAAAGCAAAACATCCCGGGATTATTGAATTTGAAGAAGGGACAGAGATCAAGACTGTTGTCGATGAATTTGGCGACAAACAGCAGATGTCTACCCGCAGTTCCAGTCTCTCGGTTAAATTTAAAGGGAAGAAAGATACTTATCCTCTCCCCGTCGGTTCGATTCTTAAGGTTAAGGATGGAGATAAGGTAGAAGCTGGAGAAGCTTTTGCGACCATTGATCCGACCTTTGAATTTGTCGTCTCCAGTTCAGCTGGCAAAGTGATCTTCCTAGGCCTAGAGACCCAGCATAAACGAAAAGAGATGGTCGCCAAAAAAGATGGGGAAGTCTTTGTCTATAACCCGAAAGCGAAGAAATCATTCGCTGCGCCTAAGGGGGGCAAAATATTTGTTAAGTTGGGAGATAAGGTCAAGTCCGGAGATGAATTAGCTGCCGGACTCACCTGCAAAGCTCCGGGAACAGTTATTGAAGTCTCCAAGAGCGAAGTGACAATTGCACCGGGCGAAAGTTATATGATTATTGCCGGTTCAAAAGTGTTTGTCGAAGACGGCCAAGCTGTCGAAAGCTACGATGTTGTCGCCAGTGTTGAGTCGATCCGCCGTGACCCGAGCAAAACAAAAGATATTATTCAAGGTCTACCAAAAGTTGAAGAGTTATTCGAAGCCCGCCGACCAAAAGATGCTTCCATTCTTTCTGAGATTGAAGGGATAGTGGAGATTACCGAAAGCGAAGGGTTAAGGGTTGTCACTGTAACTGGGGCCAAAGAAGAGAAAAAGGAGTATCAGTTCCCATATGATACCCGTCTCAAGGTTATTACTAACGATAAGGTTCATCCGGGAACACAGTTAAGTGAAGGTCGGGCTATTAACCCGCATGATGTTTTAAGGATCCTGGGGGTTGATGCTGTCCAAGCTTTTCTGGTTAATGAAATTCAAAAGATATATCGATCACAGGGTGTTACGATTTCTGACAAACATATCGAGGTTATTGTCAGACAGATGACCAAGAAAGTCAGGATCGTTACTTCCGGTGATACTACTCTGTTACCGGGCGAATTAATCGAGAAGAAAGCTCTGGCTGATATCAACGAGAAAGCCAAGGGCGAAGATTCCGAGGCGACCGAAGTTTTACTTGGTATCACCAAGGCTTCTTTGGCGACCGAAAGTTATTTCTCAGCTGCTTCTTTCCAAGAGACAGCTAGAATTTTAACCGATGCCGCCATCAACGGTAAGACCGATAAGATGTACGGGTTAAAAGAGAATATTATTATTGGTAAACCGATACCGGCTGGAACAGGTTTTGAGGATTATCGCTTCCTGGAATTAGTCCCGACAGTCGGCTTAATGGGGCAGTTATCCATGGCAGCCAAAGCGGAGGAAATATAAATGCCGACAATTAATCAGTTGATCAGAAATGGGAGAGAAAAGAAAAAGAAAAAAGGAAAAGCCCCGGCCTTAAAAGGGGCTCCGTTGCGCCGAGGTGTCTGTACTCGTGTCTACACAACAACACCGAAGAAACCAAATTCGGCTTTGCGTAAAGTTGCTCGTGTTCGTTTAACGACCGGGATGGAAGTTTCTGCCTATATTCCTGGAGTTGGGCACAATCTTCAGGAACACTCGGTTGTTTTGGTCCGCGGTGGCCGTGTAAAAGATTTGCCAGGCGTTCGTTATCACATTGTCAGAGGCTCCTTAGATACCTCTGGTGTTGAAGGCAGGCAGAAGAGTCGATCCAAATATGGTGCGAAGAGAACCAAGAAGGGAGGAGCTTAAGTTGCCAAGAAGAGGAAATGTTCCTAAACGCGAAATATCTCCTGATCCGGTTTACGATAGTATTTTGTTGCAAAAATTTATAAATCGCCTGATGAGAAGAGGCAAAAAGAGTACGGCCGAAAGAATCGTTTATGGCGCCCTGTCTGATATCGAGAAAAAATTAGGCAAAGCTCCAATGGAGATTTTTGAAAAGGCGATTTCTAATTCTGCTCCTTTAATCGAAGTTAAGGCCCGGCGTGTTGGTGGCGCAACCTATCAAGTGCCTGTTGAGGTTCCAAAAATGCGCAGTCAGGCTTTAGCGATGCAGTGGCTCAGGGAGAGTGCCAGTAACCGGGCCGGCAAATCGATGATCGAGCGTTTAAGTGCCGAGTTGATAGATGCGAGCAACGGAGCAGGCGGGGCTTTAAAGAAACGTGAAGACTTACATAAGACGGCAGAGGCAAATAAAGCTTTTGCTCATTTTAGGTGGTAAGGGTAAATGGCTAGAAAGTATGCAATAGATAAATATCGTAATATGGGTTTTGCCGCACACATCGATGCGGGCAAAACAACGACCACTGAACGGGTATTGTTCTACAGTGGTGTGTTGCACAAAATTGGCGAAGTTCACGATGGAACCACCACAATGGATTGGATGGAGCAAGAGAGAGAGCGTGGTATCACAATTACTTCTGCTGCTACCACCACATTTTGGCGTGACCATCGAATTAATATTATTGATACTCCAGGGCACGTTGATTTTACTGTCGAGGTTGAACGAAGCATGCGCGTTCTCGACGGTGTTGTGGTTGTTTTTTGTGCCGTCGGCGGCGTACAGCCACAGTCCGAAACAGTCTGGCGACAGGCGACCCGTTACAAGGTTCCACGAATCTGTTATATCAATAAAATGGATCGGACCGGGGCCAACTTTTATCGCGTTGTCGAACAAGTCAATGATCGTCTGCTGGCCAAGGGGATCCCTTTTCAGCTGCCAATCGGAGCAGAAGGAGATTTTATCGGCATTGTCGATTTAGTGGAGATGGATGCAATCATTTATCAGGATGAGATGGGGATGAAATTTGAACGCCAACCGATCCCGGAAAATTTAAAAGCTAAGGCAACAGAATATCATGAAAAACTAGTCGAAGCGGCCGCTGAAGCCGACGACAAACTGCTGGAAAAATATCTGGCAGGAAATAAATTAACAAAAGAAGAAATTATGGCCGGTCTTCGTAAAGCGGTCGTTGCAGCGCAAATTATTCCGATAATCTGCGGGTCCTCTTTTAAGAATAAAGGTGTCCAACCGATGTTGGATGCAATCGTCGATTATCTCCCATCCCCTCTCGATGTCGCTTCGGTGGCTGGGACCAATCCCAAGACCGGCGCAGAAGAGAATCGTCGGACCGAAGATGACGAGCCATTCTCCGCTTTAGCCTTTAAGATTATGACCGATCCTTATGTTGGTAAGTTAACTTTCTTTAGGGTATATTCCGGGGTTTTAAAAGCCGGTTCTTATGTCTTTAACTCTGTAAAGCAAAAAAGAGAACGGATCGGTCGTATTCTGCAAATGCACTCCAATAAACGGGAAGAAATCGATGAGGTTACAGCCGGAGATATTGCCGCTGCGGTCGGATTCAAGAATACGACTACCGGCGATACTTTGTGTGACGAAGACAAACCTGTCATTCTCGAGTCGATCCAGTTTCCTGAGCCGGTTATTTTTGTGGCAATCGAGCCGAAGACCAAGGCTGACCAAGAAAAACTCGGGATCGCTTTGTCAAAATTGGCCGAAGAAGATCCTACTTTCAAGGTTAAGGGCGATCCTGAAACTGGTCAAACAATTATTTCCGGCATGGGAGAACTCCATTTGGAAATTATTGTCGATCGTCTGATGCGCGAATTTAAGGTTGATGCCAATGTCGGCAAACCGCAGGTTGCCTACAAAGAGACTATCCGCGGTAAAGCCGAAGCCGAATCAAAATTTATTCGCCAGACCGGTGGTCGTGGTCAGTATGGCCACGTTTTATTAAGGCTGGAACCGCTGGAAACCGGTAAAGGATTTGAGTTTGTTAATGAAGTCGTTGGGGGCTCTATTCCCCGCGAATATATTCCGGCGATTGAAAAAGGAATTAAAGAAACTTTAACCAGTGGAGTTTTGGCCGGTTACGAAGTGATAGATGTTAAGGCAACTGTTTTCGATGGTTCATATCACGAAGTCGATTCATCAGAAATCGCTTTTAAGATTGCCGCTTCGATGGCTTTCAAAAGTGCCGCCTTAAAAAGCAAGCCGATTCTCCTGGAGCCGGTGATGCAGGTAGAAGTTGTGGTGCCCGAAAATTACATGGGTGAAGTTATCGGCGATCTCAATTCTCGACGGGGACGGATCGAAGGGATGGAATCTCATCAAGGAATACAGACGATAAAAGCAAAAGTTCCCTTGGCAAGTATGTTCGGTTATGCTACAGTGTTACGTTCTTTGAGTCAGGGGCGCGGCAACTACACGATGGAGTTTTGCGAATACAACGAACTGCCGAAAAACTTATCTCAGGACTTAATCGAAAAGCTTAAGAGCCCCGCAGAAACAGGAGCGAAAAAGTAAATGGCAAAAAGACAAAGAGTCAGAATTAAATTAAAAAGTTACGATCATCGGATACTCGATTTATCCGCAATCAAGATTGTCGAAACGGCCAAGAGAGCAGGGGCTTATGTTTCCGGTCCGATCCCTCTGCCGACCGACAAACAAGTTTATTGTGTTTTGCGTTCACCGCATGTGGATAAGAAATCACGCGAGCATTTTGAGATGCGGACACATAAAAGATTGATCGATATCCTTGATCCGCCGCAGACAACTATTGATGCCTTGATGCAGTTGGATTTGCCGGCCGGGGTCGATATCGAAATAAAGATGGGATAATGAAATGAAAAAGTTATTGGGATTCAAAAAAGGGATGACTCAGATTTTTGACGAAACGGGAAATGTTGTGCCTGTTAGCGTTATCGAAGCAGGTCCCTGTTTTGTAACTCAGATTAAAACCGAGGAGAAAGACGGTTACAATGCTATTCAGATCGGTTTTGGCGCGACTAAAAAAGCTAACAAGCCTGCCAAAGGACATTTAGGTGAAATTTCTGCCAAACATTTGCGAGAAATAAGAGTAGATAAACCGGAAGATTTTAAAGTTGGTCAAGAGATTAAGGTGGAGATGTTTCAGCCTGGAGAAGCGATTGAGATTTCTGGTGTTAGTATTGGTAAGGGTTTTCAGGGAAATATTAAACGACATCATCATCATCGTGGCCCAATGTCTCACGGTTCCAAATCTCACCGGATTACCGGTTCGATTGGTGCCGGAACAACTCCAGGACGGGTATTAAAAGGTCAAGCAATGCCTGGTCGCATGGGTGGGGTAAACGTTACGGTTGATGGTCTCAAGGTGGTCAGGGTTGATGCGGGGAATAATTTACTGTTGGTCAAAGGTTCTGTCCCGGGGAAACCGGGAAATTTGGTTATGATCTCAGCCGAAGGTGAGTTTCCTAAAAAAGTAGAGGAAAAGACAAATGCCTAAATTGCCATTATACGATGTAAGCGGAAAGAGCAGCGGAGAATTCTCCGGCTCGGAAAAAATGTTCGGTGCGAAAGCAAATGAACAGGTTGTTCATTCAACTTTGGTTTGGTATCAAGCTTGTCAGCGCCGTGGAACTCAATCATCCTTAACCAGGGCCGAAGTCCGAGGTGGCGGTAAGAAGCCGTGGAAACAGAAAGGAACCGGTCGGGCCAGGGCCGGGAGCATCCGTTCACCGTTGTGGCGAACCGGTGGTGTCATTTTCGCTCCCAAGCCGAGAAGCTATGCTTATAGCTTGCCTAAAAAGATCAAAACTTTGGCGCTTAGAATCGTCCTATCTGACAAGGCTAAAGAGAATAAGGTTAAGATCGTTGAAGAGCTGAATGTTGCCGAAGCAAAGACTAAATTGGCGCTCAAATTATTTGAAGGTCTTAAGATATCAGGCAAGACCTTGATTTTGTTGGGCCAGGATAATAAGTTGTTTACCAAGGCAGCGAGGAATATCAGAGGGGTAACCATATTGCCTGCCAAGGATTTGAATATTTTTGATCTGTTGAATGCCGACTGGGTTGTAGCGGAAAAATCAGCGGTAAAAAAACTTGAGGAGGTTTTGGCCTAATGTTGCCAGAACAAATTATTATCGAACAATTGGTGACCGAAAAATCGATGGCTGAAAGGGCGATGTCAAAATATGCTTTTAAAGTCAATCCCAAAGCTCCCAAGATCGCGATTAAGCAGGCGATTGAGCAGTTATTCAAGGTGAAAGTTAAATCTGTTAATACTGCCCACGTTCGAGCCAAACGACGAATACTTGGCCGGTCGATTGGCAAAACAGCCCGCTGGAAAAAAGCCTATGTCACTTTAGTCAGCGGCCAAAAAATTGAGGAGATCGAACTGTAATGGGATTACGACAACACAATCCGGTCACACCGGGTCAACGTTTTCAGATTTCCGATGATTTCTCTGATGTCACTAAGGATAAACCAGAGAAAAAATTGATTAGCCGTTTACGGAAGACCGGTGGACGCGATTGGCGTGGCCGGGTTTCTATGCGTCATCGTGGCGGGGGCAACAAGCGGATGTACCGGATTATTGATTTTAAGCGAGATAAAGATATGCCGGCTACAGTCCTAGGTATTGAATTTGATCCTAACCGCAATGTTAGGATTGCTCTGTTGGAATATCAGGATAAAGAGAGACGCTACATTTTAGCGCCGCTGGGAATCAAAGATGGCGATTCCGTTGAGTCTGGGGTTGAAGTGGATATTAAATTAGGGAATGCTTTGCCGATGAGTTCTATTCCGATGGGAACAATAATTCATAATGTTGAGTTGGAGCCTGGCCGTGGTGGTAAGATGGCTCGCTCAGCTGGAACTTCTGTTAATCTAGTTGCTAAAGAGGGGAAGTATGGGATTGTCAAACTCCCTTCTGGTGAGCAACGGAAGGTTCCTTTAGCTTGTAGGGCCACGATTGGCCAGCTTGGCAATATTGAGGCCAAGAATATTATCTTAGGTAAAGCCGGTCGTAAAAGACACCTGGGAATTCGTCCTCATGTTCGTGGCGTGGCGATGAATCCTTGTGACCATCCACACGGCGGTGGAGAAGGTCGGGCCCCTGTTGGCCGAGTCCAACCGATGACCCCGTGGGGCAAGCCGGCCCGTGGACTCAAGACCAGAAAACCGAGACGCAGAAGCGATCGGTTCATACTGTCACGAAAGAAGGGTAAATAATGGGACGATCAACAAAAAAGGGTCCGTTTATTGATGAGAAATTGTTAAAGAAGGTTCAGAAAATGCAGATGGCAGGTAAAAAGACGTTAATAAAGACCTGGTCCAGGGCTTCGACAATTGTGCCCGATTTTATCGGCTTAACAATTGCCGTGCATAATGGGAGAAAACATATCCCGATCTATATCACCGAAAATATGGTTGGTCACCGACTGGGCGAGTTTGCACATACTCGCACTTTTAAGCATCACGGAAATCCGACCGAGGTTTCCACGACAATAACATAAAATGAGAGTTAAAGCACAAACAAAATGGGTTAGGAATGGAGCACGTAAATTAAGTCGCGTAGCACAGTTGTTACGCGGGATGCCGGCTGTCGATGCTTTGAATATGCTGGAAATGATGCCGAACAAGAGTGCTGAAATATTTGCCAAGCTGGTTAAAGCGGCAATTGCCAACGCCAAACACAATTTTAAATTATCTGCCGATAGCTTGATTGTAGATGAAGCTTTTTCTAATAAAGGGGTAATTTTAAAGCGTTGGCGGGCCCGGGCACGAGGTCGGGTTGGTAGTATTCATAAACCGACCAGCCATGCTACGGTTTGGTTGAAATCAGTCGAGAAAGTAACTAAGCCTGCCTTGCCGGCAGGCAGGGAGGCAAAAGCTTAATGGGTCAGAAAATCAATCCAAAAGGATTTAGGATTGGAGTTATTGATGATTGGGACAGCTTTTGGTTTGCCGAGGGACAAGAGTACGGTAAATTACTAAAGGAAGATGTTGCCCTTAGGAAATATCTGAAGGAGAGCTTGTATAAGGCCGGTATTTCCAGGATTTCCATCAAACGCAAGGCTAACCAGATTGAAGTCGATCTGTATACCGCGAAACCGGGTTTGATCATCGGGAAAGGTGGTAAAGAGGTTTCGGCGATCCGTGAAAAATTATTAAAACGAACCGGACGGCAGGTGCAATTGAATGTGCATGAAGAGCCAAAACCAGAGGCAAACGCGCAGTTGATTTCCGAAAATATTGCTTCTCAGCTGGAGAGACGGGTCTCTTTTCGCCGAGTGATGAAACAGTGTGTTTCCAAAGCGCTGCGCTCGGGGGCCAAAGGGATCAAGATTTTATGTGGTGGACGTCTAGGCGGCTCAGAAATTGCTCGCAAAGAGACTTATAGGGCAGGTCGGGTTCCGTTGCAGACTCTGAGAGCGAAAATTGAATATGGTTTTACCGAAGCGATGACTTTATACGGCAAGATAGGAATTAAGGTTTGGGTCTACAAAGGTGAGGTTTTAAAAGTTAAGGCTCCAGAGAAAGTACAAGGAGAAAATAATGGTATTGGTACCGGGCAAAACAAAGTATAGAAAACATCAACGAAGACGGTTACGGGGCAAAGCTTCTGCCGGAACCGAGCTCTTCTATGGTGAATTTGGTTTACAGTCACTGGAATGTGCTTATTTAACTGTCAATCAGATCGAATCGGCTCGAAAAGCATTGACCCACCATTTAAAACGTGGCGGCAAGGTTTGGGTTCGCATGTTAGCTGATAAGATCAAAACTGCTCGGGCGGCTGAAACCCGGATGGGTGGCGGCAAAGGGGCGCCGGCCGCTTTTGTGGCGCCGGTAAGACGCGGGCATATTCTTTTTGAAATTGGTGGAATTAAGTTCGAAGACGCCAAAGAAGCTTTGCGTTTAGCCAGTTTCAAATTGCCGATTGCGACCAGATTTGTGGAGAAATATAAATAATGAAACCGAAAGAATTGAGAGAATTAAATGTTGAAGATCTAAATAAAAAGGCGGCTGATTTGCGCCGAGAATTATTTAAGCTCAGATTGGCGAAAGCAAATCAGCAATTGAAGAACCCTTTGCAGTTGCGACATTTGCGCCGGGACATTGCCAGAATTATGACGATCATTACCGAGAAGGGGGCTAACTAGGTTGAAAAAACAAAGAACAGGGATTGTGGTCAGCAATAAGATGGATAAGACAGCCGTGGTGGAAGTCAAAAGAACGTTTGCTCATCCATTTTATAAAAAAGTAATGAGGGTTACCAAGAAATTTAAGGCTCATGATGAGGAGAACAAATGTCAGATCGGAGACCGGGTAGAGATGATCGAAACCAGGCCCATTTCTCGCGATAAGTGCTGGAGAATAGTTAAAATTCTTGGCCAAGCCAAGATTAATGCTCATGACTTACCAATTGTAAAGGAGAAAAAAGTTGATACAGCAACAGACCCTACTACAAGTAGCTGATAATACAGGTGCTAAAGAAGTAATGTGTATCCGCGTTTTGGGCGGATCAAACCGAATGTTTGCCGGCATTGGGGACATTATTGTTGGAGTCGTCAAGCAGGCTACGCCAAATATGACGGTAAAAAAGAGTGAGGTTGTTTTTGGGGTGGTAGTCAGAACTGTCAAGCCGATCCGCCGGGCCGATGGTTCTTATGTCCGATTCGATGATAATGCGGTAGTTATTGTGACCAAAGAAAAAAATCCGCGCGGTACCCGTGTTTTTGGACCGGTCGCCCGTGAATTAAGGGACAAGGACTTTATGAAAATTGTTTCCTTGGCACCAGAGGTAGTGTAAATGAGATTAAAAAAAGGTGATACGATTAGAGTGATCAGCGGCAAAGACAAAGGAAAGAAAGGGAAGATCTTGGAAGCGCTGATTACAGAGAACAAAGTTATTGTTGAAAGAATTAATATTGTCAAAAGACATATGAAAGCGACCCGCGAATTCCAGGGAGGGATCATTGAGAAGCCGGCCGCCCTCTCCATTGCCAAAGTAATGTTGCTTTGCCCAAGCTGTGACAAGCCGAGCAGGCTCAGAAAACAAAATAAGGTCAGAATCTGTGCTCGCTGTGGCGAGTCAGTCGATAAGGTGAAATAAGATGGATTTAAAAGAAAAATACAACAAGCAAATTTTGCCGGCTCTGCTAAAAGAGGGCAACTATAAAAATCCAATGCGTGTACCGAAGATTACAAAAATTGTGATCAATCGCGGTGTTGGCGAAACCAGAGAGAATATCAAGGCGATTGATGTTTCGGCCAAAGAGCTGGGAGAGATAACAGGACAAAAACCGTTGGTTATTAAAGCGAAAAAAGCGATTGCGGCTTTTAAACTGAGAAAAGACTTGCCTATCGGTTTAAAGGTAACCTTGCGCGGCAGAAGAATGTACTCATTCTTAAGTAAGTTTATTAATATCTGTTTGCCCAAAATCCGTGATTTTAGAGGAGTCAATCCAAAATCATTTGATGCTTTGGGGAATTATACTTTAGGAGTCAAAGAACAGATTATTTTCCCTGAAGTAGATTATGAGCGGGTCGATCGAGTTCGTGGCATGGATATCACTTTTGTTACAACTGCTCGGGATGCCAAAGAGGCAAGGCAATTGTTAGAAGCCTTGGGCATGCCATTTAGGAAGGATACATAACATGGCAAAAAAAGCGTGGTTAGAAAGATTAAGAAAAGGTCCCAAGTTTGCAACCAGGCACAAGAACCGTTGTTTTTTGTGTGGTCGCAGCCGCAGTTTTCTTAGAAGGTTTGGGCTTTGCCGAATTTGTTTTAGAAAGATGGCACATGCCGGTCAATTGCCGGGTGTGACCAAGTCAAGTTGGTAGGAGGAAAATAAATGACAGATCCGATTGCAGATATGTTTAGTCGTATAAAAACAGCCTTAAATGTGAAGGCTGAGTCGATAGATATGCCTCATTCCAAAATGAAAGAGTCGATTGCCCAGATTTTGGCCAGTGAAGGGTATATCGGCGCTGTTGATGTTTTAAACCGGGTTGAGAAGAAAGTTCTTAGATTGACTTTCAAATATACTCCAGCCAAGAAAAGTGTGATTAATGACCTGAAGAGGATCAGTAAATCAGGTTGCCGGGTTTATGCTGAAAGCAGCAAATTGCCTCGGGTGCAGTCGGGTTATGGCCTAGCGTTGATTTCAACATCACGCGGCATCATGACCGATGAAAAAGCCCGGGCAGAAAAGGTCGGCGGCGAAGTCGTCGGATACGTTTGGTGAACAAATAATGGCAAGAATAGGTAAAAGAATAATAGAAATTCCCAATGGTGTTGAAGTCAAGGTAACTGTTGACCTGATCACGGTCAAGGGACCCAAAGGACAGTTGCTACAGCAATATGATCCGAGGATCGAGATTAAAATAGCAGACGGTAAGATCAGCACTATCTGTAATTCTAAAGATCGCAAAGTTATGGCTTTGCACGGCCTGTACAACAGTTTGATCACTAATATGGTGATCGGAGTTTCTACCGGTTTTGAAAAGAAATTGGAGATGGTGGGGGTCGGTTACCGGGCTGCAATGCAAGGAAAGAGTATTGCTCTCTCATTGGGTTTTTCACACCCAGTAATTATCGATGCTCCGGCGGGAATCGAAATCGCGACCGAAGGGGCGAATAAGATTGTTATTAAAGGGTTAGACAAACAGGTTGTCGGTGAAGTTGCGGCTAAGATCCGCCGAGTTAGAGAAGTTGAACCGTACAAAGGAAAAGGGGTCCGATATGTTGGCGAACGAGTTCGCAAGAAAGCGGGTAAAGCAGCCAAAGTCGGGGCAGGAGCATAACATAAAATGAAAGCAAGAAGAAGACGGAAGAAAATATTCGGCACAGCAGAAAGACCGCGTTTGGCTGTTTTTCGCAGCATCAATCATATCCACGCTCAGGTGATCGATGATGGGACAGCAAAAACAATAGTTGCTGCCTCTACATTAAAGATGAAAAAGGGTGGCGATGTTGCTGCGGCCAAAGTGATTGGTACCAAAATTGCGGAACTGGCGATAAAAGCCGGGATCAAAAAGATTGTTTTTGACCGTGGGACGGCTCAGTATCATGGCCGGATCAAGGCATTAGCAGAGGCAGCACGTGAAGGAGGCTTGGAGTTTTGAGAGATAGAAAATTTAATCGAAATGAGGATAGTGAATTCAAAGAAAAAGTCATTCAGATTCGCCGGGTTACCAAAGTAGTTAAAGGCGGTAAAAAGATGGGCTTTCGGACTGTTGTTGTTGTTGGCGACCTTAAGAACAGCATCGGTTTGGGTATCGGCAAGGCGGCCGAAGTGCCGGCGGCTATTCGTAAAGGGGTAGAATCAGGGAAGAAAAATCAAGTCAAGATCAATCAAGTCGATGGGACAATCCCTCATCAAATTATTGGAAAATATGGTGCGAGCTCAGTAGTTTTAAGACCGGCCCCGCGCGGTACCGGAGTTATTGCCGGTGGTGCGGTTCGAACCGTTTTAGAAATGTGTGGGTTAAAAAACGTAGTTGCTAAATCGCTTGGGTCCAATAATGCAATCAATGTTGCTCGGGCGACTATAGTTGCGTTAACGTCACTCAAAGACCTGGCAGAACAACAGTTGATGAGAGGGAAAGAAATAAAGGTGGATAGTGTGGATTATGTCAAATCTGAGTAATTTAAAACATAACGTTGGGGCCAAAAAAACCAAAAAAAGAGTCGGTCGGGGCTCAAGTTCCGGCTCTGGCAAAACTTGCGGTCGTGGGCATAAGGGGCAAAAGAGTCGTTCCGGCGGGACAAAAGGTTCTCGTTTTGAAGGTGGCCAGACCCCATTATACAGGCGCTTACCAAAAAGAGGGTTCTCCAATTATTATTTCCGTACCCGATACACAGTCTTGAATGTCGAGGACTTAAATAAATATGATGGTGAAGTGAGTAAGGAGACGTTAAAACTTTCCGGCCTTTTAAAGATATTGGGGACCGGCGAAATTACTAAAGCATTAACTGTCAAAGCTGATAAGTTTAGCAAGTCCGCAAAAGAGAAGATCGAAAAGGCCGGGGGAAAATGCTTAACGTAATTTCCGGCTTATTCAATATTGCGGATTTACGCAAAAAAATCCTTTATACGTTAGGGATGGTTATTCTCTTTCGATTGGGTTCGCATATCCCTGTTTCCGGGATCGATCCCATTCAGCTGCAAAATCTTTTTGGTCGTGGTAATATTCTCGGCTTTCTCGATCTGTTTACCGGCGGCGCTTTAATGAGATTTTCTATTTTCGCCATGGGGATCATTCCATATATCAATGCTTCAATTATTATGCAGTTGTTAACTGTTGTCGTTCCGCAGTTGGAAGAGTTGTCCAAAGAAGGGGATGCCGGCCGTAAGCAAATTGCCGCTTATACCCGCTATCTAACGATCTTTTTAGCGATCTTTCAGTCGATTGGAATGTCGTTTTGGTTCAGAGGGGTAATGTTGCCCGGTTATAGTTTTCCGCTCTTCTTAATTGGGACTGTTGTCTCTCTGGTTGCCGGGACAGCTATGGTTATGTGGTTTGCCGAATTGATCACTTCAAATGGGATTGGCAATGGAGCTTCGTTAATTATTTTTGTCGGGATCGTTGCCCGCATTCCTACCTATATTGCGCAAACAGTCACCTTATTACGAGGTGGGGCTTCCATCGTCGGAGTCATCATTCTTGTTTCTTCGTTTTTGGTCTTGATTATGGGAATAGTTATTGTCCAGGAGGGGCAGCGTCGAATCCAGGTTCAGTATGCCAAGCGGATAGTTGGGCGCAAAATGTATGGTGGGCAAACTACATATATTCCCTTACGAATTAATCAAGGGGGCGTTATCCCGATTATTTTTGCCTCTTCGGTTCTTCTTTTCCCGGCAACGATCGGTCAGTTTATTCCTAATCCGATTGTGCAAAAGATTGTCGGAGCGATCTCACCGTCCGGTTCATTGTATATGGTCTTTTTCTTTGCCCTGATCTTTTTCTTTACTTATTTTTATACAGCGATAACATTTAATCCTGTTGAATTAGCTGACAATATTAAACGTTATGGCGGATTTATTACCGGGATCCGTCCGGGCCGGCCGACTGCCCAGTATTTAGAATATGTAATTACCAGATTAACTCTGGTTGGGGCTTTGTTCTTGGCTTGTGTCGCGATTATTCCGTCGATTGTGGAGCGGGGAACTCATATTACCTCTTTTCAGGGATTGGGAGCGACTGCGCTTTTGATTATGGTCGGTGTGGCGATGGACCTGGTGAGACAAATTGAGACCCATCTAGTCACCAGACAGTATGAGGGGTTGCTGGCATGATATTAGTCTTCTTAGGACCGCCCGGTTCCGGCAAAGGGACCCAGGCCAAATTGTTGGCAGATAAATATAATCTTCCTCATATTTCGTTGGGAGATCTACTAAGAGCAGAAGTTCATTCTAAATCAGAGATGGGTTTAAAAATCGGCGAGTTGATCAATGCCGGAAAGTTGGCGCCTGACGAGTTGACTATCGCGATCACCAAAAAGAGGGTGGCGCAAGCCGACTGTCAATCCGGTTTTATTCTGGATGGTTTTCCTCGTTCAGGTGAGCAGGCTGAAGCGCTCGATCAGATGTTGTCCGAGCTTGGCCGAGCGCTTGATAAAGTTGTTTATTTTCAGGTTGATGAAAATAAAATCGTCGACCGTTTGTCCGGCCGCCGGAGTTGTCAGACTTGCGGCGCTGTTTATCATGTAAAGTATAATTTGCCTAAGGATGAAGGGAAATGTGATGTTGACGGAACCGCTCTTTATCAGCGCAAAGATGATGTGGAAGATGCGATTCGGACCCGGTTTGCTGTTTATGCCAAATCGACTATGCCGTTAATTGACCGATATAAAAAGAGTGAAAAATTAGTCACTATTAGTGCCGATGGGGCGATTGACGAAGTATTCGGACGTCTCTTAAATATTGTAGCCGATGGGCAAGAATAAGATAAGAATAAAATCTCCAGAGGAGATTCAGGCCATTAAAAAAGCCTGTTCGATTGTGGCTTGGGTTTTGGCGGAAGTCGCAAAGACTGTCGAACCTGGGATAACAACTGAGGACCTTGATAAATTGGCAGAGAAACTGATCAGAAGCAAAAAAGCTGATCCGGTTTTTATCGGTTACCGTGGTTACCGTCATGCGACGTGTATCTCGGTTAACAACGAGATCGTGCACGGAATTCCCGGGCCCAAAGTAATCAAGGCCGGTGATATTGTCGGGATCGATGTTGGGGCAAAACTCAACGGTTACTGTGGAGATAATGCGGCTACTTATGCTGTTGGTAAGATTGATAAGAAACTTACCAAGCTCTTAAGGGCCGGTAAAAAAGCGCTGATGGCCGGGATTAAACAGGCCAGGGCGGGGAACCATTTAGGGGATATTTCTTCGGCGATTGAACGTTCGAGCCGAACCTCCGGGTTTACTGTGGTTAGAGATTTGTACGGTCATGGGATCGGCAAAGATTTGCACGAAGATCCGTTGATTCCCAATTATGGTAATCCTGGCGAAGGCCCAGAATTAAAACCGGGCATGACTTTGTGTATTGAGCCGATGCTTAATACGGGGGGCAGCAGAATAAAAACCTTGGCCGATGGCTGGACAGTTGTGACTCAGGATAACGGTTTCTCTTGTCATTTTGAACATACGATAGTAGTCACCAATGGTGACCCGGAGATTATAACTATAAATGGTTAAAGATAAAGATGTAATCGAGGTTGAAGGTCAGATAACTGAAGCATTACCAAATGCTCTGTTTAGAGTCAAATTAGAGACAGGGCAGATGGTGCTGGCTCATGTTTCGGGGAAGATCAGAAAGCATTGGATCAGGATTTTGCCGGGAGATAGGGTAAAAGTTGAGCTTTCGCCTTATGACTTAACCCGTGGTCGGATAACTTATAGGATGAAATAGGGAGAAAATTATGAAAGTAAGATCATCAGTCGGAAAAATGTGTGAAAAATGCAAGATCGTTAGAAGGCATGGTCGTGTCTACGTGATCTGTGAAAATCCAAAACACAAACAAAGACAAGGCTAGGAGGGAAAAATGGTAAGATTGTTAGGTGTAGAGTTGCCGAATGAAAAGAATGTTGTAGTGGCGCTGACATATATATATGGTATCGGGCCGTCCTTAGCTAAGGCTCTTTGTGAGCAGTTAAGCATTAACCCGCAGATGAAATCTAAGGAGCTCAACGACACCCAAATTATCGCTCTTAGAGATTCAATCAAAGAATTTGCTGTTGAAGGAGATCTGCGCAAAGAGATTTCAATGAATGTTAAACGTCTGGCAGAAATCGGGACCTATCGTGGCGTGCGCCATAAAAAAGGGTTACCGGTTCGCGGGCAGAGGACAAAAACTAATAGTCGAACCAAGCGGGGCAAACGAATGACTGTCGGCTTAGGAAAGAAAGAGGAGGCAAGAGAGTAATTTATGGCTGAAGAAAAAGTAGTTAAAGCGGTTAAAAAGAAAAAGAAGATGAGAAAGGTCCCGGCGCTGGGGATTGCTCATATCAAAGCGACTTTTAATAATACGATCATTTCTATCACAGACCAGGCTGGTGGGGTAGTTTCGTGGTCCTCATCGGGTGGGGTCGGTTTTAAGGGGACCAAAAAAGGGACTCCGTTTGCAGCATCTTCGGCTGCCGAAGCCGCTGCGGCCAAGGCGATTGAGGCCGGGATGAGAGAAGTTCATGTTGTCGTTAAGGGGCCGGGATCCGGCAGGGAGACCGCAATTCGGTCGCTGCAAGGAGCTGGCTTGGAGATCCTTTCAATTAAGGATGTTACGCCGATCCCTCATAACGGCTGTCGTCCGCCCAAAAGGAGACGAGTCTAATGGGGAGACATACTGAGGCTAAATGTAAATTGTGCCGGCGTGAAGGGGAAAAATTATTCCTTAAGGGCCAGAAATGTACCACTGAGAAATGTCCATTTACCCGCCGCTCTTATGCTCCGGGTCAACATGGCAAGTTGCCGGTACGTACTTCTGAGTATGGCATTCGTTTACGAGAAAAACAGAAGGCCAGACGGATTTATGGCTTAACTGAAGGTCAATTTGAGAAATATTATGACGAAGCCGATAGCCGTAAGGGGGCGACCGGTGAAAAATTGATGGAGTTTCTGGAACGGCGTTTGGACAACGTTGTCTTTCGCGCCGGATTGGCCCCTTCCAGACAAGCAGCCAGACAATTTATCCGTCATGGTGGCGTTAAACTGAACAACAAAAAAACCGATATTCCTTCGTGCAGAGTCGAAGTTGGCGATATGATTAATGTGACCGACAAGATGCTCCCTTATGTTAAACGGAGCAGAGAGATGTTTCCCGAGCATATGCCGCCGGTCTGGATCGAAGTGACCGGCGAAGCTGAGGCTAAAGTGGTCGCTATTCCTCAGCGCGAAAATATTGATACGGTACTCGAAGATCATCTGATCGTTGAGTACTATTCCCGTTAGTAAATAGGAGGTAAATAGTATGGTTAGAATTGGAGAAAAGGCTTGGGTAAAAGTGGGAGAATCTTCCGACACTTATGGTCAGTTTATTATGGAGCCGCTGGAAAGGGGCTTTGGATCGACTCTGGGTAATTCTTTGCGCCGGGTGCTTTTATCATCACTGCCGGGAGCTGCGATTACCGCTGTCAAAATTGACGGAGTCACCCATTCATTTACCACGCTGCCTGGTGTTGTTGAAGATGTTCTGCATATTATGCTTAATCTTAAGGAAGTTGTTATCCGCTCTCACTCCGAACAACCTAAAACTGTTACGCTGTCCGCCAAAGGGAAAGGGACGGTAACTGCGGGCGATATCGAACATGATGCCGAGATCGAGATCATTAATCCCGACCATGTGATCGCCAATTTAGATAGTTCTGGTAAGATCGAAATGGAATTGGTTATCGAACGAGGCAAAGGGTTTTCTTCGGCTGAACGAAATAAAAAACCGGGCCTGGCGATCGGTTTTATTCCGACCGATTCAATCTTTACTCCGGTTCTCAAAGTAAATATTGCCACCGAGGAAGTTCGCGTCGGACAAGAGATCAACTATGATCGTTTAGTCCTTTCGGTTTGGACCAACGGAAGTATCAAACCTGAAGATGCTGTCAAAGAGAGTGCCGGAATTTTGGCCAAACACATCGACTTATTTATTCACTTAGGGGAAAAGCTGGATGTTTTGGGTGTCGAGCAGGAAAAATCAGGAGATGTTTCTGAAACTACCATGGAAATGAGTATTGAAGACCTGGAGCTATCAGCCCGCTCACTGAATTGCCTGAAAAAGGCCGCCATTAAAACAGTGGGGCAATTGGTTTCCAATTCTCTGGCCGATCTGATGAAGCACAAGAATTTTGGCCAAAAATCTCTGGACGAAGTTGCAGAAAAGTTGGCAGAGTATAAATTAACTCTTAAAGGAGAGACGTTAGAATGAGGCATTGTCGGGGAAATAGAAAATTAGGTCGGGCAACCGATCAACGTTTGGCTTTACTTAGGTCAATTGTCAGGTCCTTGTTTCTACATGACAAGGTAGCCGTGACGGTCGCCCGGGCTAAAGAAGCTCGACGCATGGCTGAAAAAATGATCACTTTAACCAAGAAAAATACTCTGTTTGCCAGACGTCAGGTGGAGTCTTTGATGGGTGAAAAAGCGATCGTGACCAAAATCTTTAAAACCTTTCCCGAAAGATTTGAAGGCCGGGCCGGGGGTTATACCAGGATCACAAAAACCGGTTTTCGCCGGGGAGATGCCGCCTCGATGGCAATATTGGAGCTGTTATGAAAAAGAATAAAACTGTTTATGCCAGAAAAGAGACTGTAGTTAGAGACTGGTATGTGGTTGATGCTGCGGGCAAGGTCTTGGGCCGTATGGCTACCAAAATAGCGACCTATTTGCGCGGCAAACATAAAGCGATTTTTACGCCGCATACCGACGCCGGCGACTTTATCATTCTACTCAATGCCGATAAGGTAAGGGTAACAGGGAACAAGGCTGAACAAAAGATCTATTTTACACATTCCGACTATCCTGGAGGGGATCGGAAAACCAGCTTTGCCAAGATGATGTCTAAGGATTCCAGAAAAGTTATCAGACAAGCTGTCTCCGGTATGTTACCTAAAACTCGTTTGGGGCGACAGATGATAAAAAAACTCAAAATTTATAAGGGCGATAAGCACCCGCATCAAACGCAGAACCTAAAATCACTGGAGGTCTAGATTTAATGGCAGAAAAAAAGAAAAAAGCGGCGGTTAAGAAGAGTCCGGTCAAAAAGAAGAAAGCCGCACCTAAAAAAGCGGTGAAGACTGAAGCCCCGGAGTCGGCGGCGCCTGAAACTGTTGTCTCTGATGAAAAACAAGTCTTAGTCAAACAAAAACAAAAGAAAGAGAGACTCCCCGAAGGTCAAAAATATTACGGTACCGGCCGTCGCAAAGAGGCGACTGCCAAGGTCTGGATAATGCCCGGGAAAGGACTTTATAAAATAAACGGAAAGTCTTTAGCCGAATACTTTTGCGGCCGTAAACTATTAGAATATCGAATTAACCGACCATTTGCTGTAACCAGTACAGCTGGTAATTACGATGTGTACGCTGAGACTTTTGGTGGAGGGATCCCTGGGCAGGCCGATGCAATTGTCTTGGGGATTGCTCGGGCTTTATTGAATGTTAGTGCCGACTTTCGTCTCAAATTGAAACGGGTCGGTTTGTTGAAACGCGATCCGAGAATGAAGGAACGGAAGAAATACGGTCTCAAGGGCGCTCGTCGAGCATTCCAGTACACCAAACGATAAAGGAGTATTACAATGCAGCGTTCCAGAAGTTATGACGAATTCCGTTCGCCGGAAAAGATGGAGCAGGGCGGGTTGATAAGAATATCGGGTAAATTTTTACTTGATCACGAGTCGGATATTATCAATTTAATTAAACACCAAGCCAAGCTGGCCGAAGAGAAGAACGCCGATCACAAGATCAATACCCTCGAAAAAAGCGACGGGAGTATTGTTGTTACCACCTCCGATCATAATTTAGCTCTCCATATCGGCAAAGCTTTATCCTCGGCCTATAAAGGGGAACATCAGTATAAATTTTCGAAAGGTGAAAAATTTGTAGAAGTCGATTGGACCAGAGATTAAATAATAAGGAGTTGTTGAGATGACGAACAAGAGAAAGCTGATCAAGTATAATCTGATGATCCCCGGTCCAACCCCGATCCCGACCAGAGTTTTAGCGGCGATGACCCACGATATGATCGGTCACCGGGGCCCGTTGTTCACTGCGGTCGCCAAAGAGATGATCGCAGATCTGAAATGGGCTTATGAAACGAAAAATGATGTTTTTATCTATCCCTCTTCCGGAACAGGTGGGATGGAAGTGGCTGCGGTTAATGTCCTTTCTCCTGGCGACAAGGTAATTGTTCTCAATATTGGTAATTTTGGCGGACGCTGGGCAAAGATTTGTACTGCTTACGGTGCTGATGTTAATAATGTCAAATTTGAACGTGGCAAATGTGCCGATCCAAAAGTCTTGGAAGCAGAATTAAAGAAAGGTCCGGTCAAGGCAGTATTTATGCAACAGAACGAGACCTCAACCGGAGTCCTCAATGATGTAGAGACCCTGGCGAAGATGGTTAGGAAAATTCAGCCAGATGCTTTGATTATGGTTGATGCCGTTTCCGGGATGATGGCGGCTCCGCTTAAGACAGATGACTGGGACTTGGATGTTGTGGTTTCCGGCTCGCAAAAAGCGTTTATGGTGCCGCCTGGTGTTTCCGCTGTTTCTATCTCCAAGCGGGCCTGGAAGGCACATGAGTCTTCAACCTGTGCCAAACATTATTGGGATTGGAGCTTAATGAAAGAGCATGCGGCCAAAGGTCATACTTATACCACCCCGCCACAGTCTTTGATTTTTGGCATGGCCGAAGGGTTGAAGATGCTGAAGGAAGAGGGGAGAGAGAATGTTTTTGCCCGTCATAAATTTAATCGTGATCTGTTAAGGACAGCCGCCAAGGCTTTGGGGTTAAAGCTTTTAGCCGATGATGCCTGTGCTTCGCCGGCCGTAACTGCAATTTTTCCTCCGGATGGAGTTGATGGTGAAGAAGTTCGCAAGTATATGCGCGAAGATTTTAATGTCGAAGTTGCCCCAGGTCAATCTGAGCTTAAAGGGAAAATTTTCCGCATCGGCCATTTAGGCTATCTTGATTCGTTGGACTTGATCGGAGCCTGGGCTGCGGTTGAGATCCTTTTCAAACGATTAGGAGCCAAGATCAACTTTGGTGCCGGCGTCAAAGCAATGATGGAGATGCTGTAAACCTGACTGATCCACGCAACATTAAGTTAACTCTCCAGTACGACGGGACCGACTTTGCCGGGTATGAGATTCAACCGGGCAAAAAAACTATCCGCGGTGAGCTGGAAAAGGCCTTATACAAGCTTTTTAAGACCAAGATCAAAACTGTCAGTACCTCACGCACAGATTCCGGAGTTCATGCTATCTGTCAGGTTATTAACTTCCAATTAAACAGAAATATTCCGACCGAAAGAATTGTTGCCGCTTTGAATTCGACCCTTCCTGAGACAATTCGTATTCAAAAAGCCGAAGATGTGCCGGCCGACTTTTACTCCCGCTATGCCGCAAAAAGCAAAGAGTATGAATATTTGATCTTTAACGGGCGAATTGTCCCCCCTTTTCTGAAAGGCTATGTCTGGCAGGTAAAACCGAAGCTCGATCTGAAAAAAATGCGCCAGGCGGCGGTTATTTTAAAAGGAGAACACGATTTTAAATCTTTCTGTGCCGCCAAATCGGATGATACCGACTTTGTTCGGACATTATCTAAGATCTCTGTTCGGACTAGGAAAATAAAAATTTGGGAAGAGACCCCTGTAATTTCCTTGTCATTTGAAGGAGATGGTTATTTGTATAAGATGGTTAGAAACCTGGTCGGATTGCTGGTTGAGGTCGGTTTGGGACAAAAAACAATGAAAGATGTCCGGCAGATCCTTAAGGCGAAAGATCGAAGAGAGGCAGGGAAATGTGCTCCTGCGCAGGGGCTTTGTCTGGTGAAGATTAATTATTGATGATATAATCAATGTAAAATATGACCGATTTACAAAGCATACTCAAAGAAATTGACCAAAAGAAGGCCAAAGTTGACACGGCCAGACCGCTGCCTAAGATTGTTCTTGATAAGTTGTCCGAATACCTGGATATCGAATGGACTTATAATAGTAATGCTATTGAAGGGAATACGATGACTCTTCAAGAGACGATGCTGATCTTAAAGGAAGGGTTGACGATCTCCGGCAAAAGCATGCGGGAACATTTGGAAGTTACCAACCATAAGAATGCTATCGACTTTTTAGGGGAATTGCTGAAAAAGATTGAACCGATAGCTCAAAAAGATATCTTAAAGATTCATGCGCTGATCCTTGAGGGGATAAGGAATGAATATGCCGGTAAAATCAGGGATGTTGAAGTTCGCATTCCCGGCTCCAGACATAAATGTCCCCAGCCGGCTGAATTACCGGCTTTAATGCAAGATTTTTCTCAGTGGCTGGTTGATCAACAAGAAAACAAAATTCTGCATCCCGTCCGGTTTGCCGCTCAAGCCCACTTTAAACTGGTTGATATCCATCCTTTTATCGACGGAAACGGGCGCACATCTCGATTATTGATGAATCTAATTCTTATGAAATACGGCTACCCGATCGCGATTTTTGAGTGTGAAACTGAGCCAAGACAAGCTTACTATTCTGCATTGGAGAGAGGACATCTGGGGGCATTGGAGTCATTTGAAATAATGGTAGCCGAATATGTTAATAAAACGGCTGATAAATATGTTGGGTCGATCCCAAAAAAGAAAGGGTGAGGTAAAATGAAAGTATTAGCGATGGACAAAACGGCCGAAGAAGGTTTGAAGGTAATTAGGGATGCCGGTTTTGAGGCCGATTCAAAGGCCGGGTTATCGGAAGATGAATTGGTGAAAATAATTCCGGACTATGACGCAATGATCGTCCGCTCGGAGACAAAGGTTACCCCAAAGATATTGGAAGCGGGGAAGAAATTAAAGATCGTCGCCAGGGCCGGAGTTGGCGTAGATAATGTCGATTTACCGACTGCTACCCGTAAAGGGATCATTGTTGTTAACTCCCCCGAAGGGAATACTGTGGCTGCTGCTGAACATACCTGGGCGATGCTCTTATCGATGGCCCGCTCAATCCCGCAGGCTCATGGGAAATTAAAATCCGGGGTGTGGGATAAGAAATCATTCAAAGGGGTAGAAGTTCTTAATAAGACTTTAGGTGTTGTCGGTTTGGGGAAGATCGGCCGTCGGGTCGCGTCTTATGCGTTAGGAATGGGGATGAGAGTGATCGCTTCTGATCCTTTTGTCACTGCGGATTATGCCAAGAGTTTGGGAGTTGAAGTTAAAGAGCTGGAGGAAGTGATCAAGACCGCCGATTTCTTGACTTTTCATATCCCCAAAAGCAAAGATACGGCAGGGCTAATTAATGCCGAGATGATCGCCAAAATGAAGAAGGGGGTTCGTTTGGTCAATGTTGCCCGTGGCGGGATTATTGATGAGAAGGCGCTATACGATGCTTTGAAGTCGAAACATGTTATTGCCGCGGCGCTGGATGTTTTTGAAAAAGAGCCGTGTGATAACAGTCCTTTATTTGAATTAGATAATATTGTTGTGACCCCTCACTTGGGAGCCTCAACTGTTGAAGCTCAGGTCAATGTGGCGGTCGATGTGGCCGAGCAGATCGTTGAGGTGTTAAGGGGTGGGGCGGCCCGTTCGGCGGTCAATATCCCGTCGATGAAACCGGAACTGATCAACCCTGTTAAGCCATTCATGAGTGTGGCCGAAAAACTTGGCGCGTTGGCCGCCCAGTTGGCTGACGGAGCCGTTGCCAAGGTCTCAATAAAATATTCCGGCGAAGTTGCGGAGAATAATGTTTCTCCACTGACTACTACTATTCTCAAAGGTTTGCTGACCCCGGCACTTGATGTTGTTGTTAATTTCGTTAATGCCCCCCATTTAGCTAAGGAGCGGGGAATTGAAGTTATTGAAGCCAAAAGTGCGGAGACAAAAGATTTTGCCAGTTCAATTTCTGTTAAGGTCACTACCGAAAAAGGTTCCCGCGAAGTCGGGGGGACTGTTTTTACCGGCGTTGGCGACCGGCTGGTATTTGTCGATGGCTTCCGGGTCGATGCCGAGCCAGAAGGGCATTTGTTAATTCTTGGTAATACCGATAAACCGGGGATGATTGGCAAAGTTGGCACTTTACTTGGCAAACATAATGTTAATATCGCATCAATGGATGTCGGACGGGTTAAGGAAGGCGAGAAAGCTGTTATGGTCCTCAATGTTGATACGGAAGTATCAATCAAGACTCTCCAGGAGCTGGAGAAGCTCGAAGGGATCACCGACGCGACTATAGTAAAGCTTTAATCGGTCACTTCGGTACGGACTTTCGTCCTACTCAGTGACCGATTCTCCCGCTCATCGAGTAGCCACGAAAGTGGCGTATCGAGATGAGCGGTTAATCAAAAAACAACGTTGTCTTCGCGTGTTCCACAGAATAGGGCGTATCGGTAACAGCAATATACCCTTCATAATGCAGATGTTCTTTGGCCGCGATCTGGAGACCGAGGTCATCTAAATGGTGTCTGTCTTCGGATGAGGCGAGGTTGATCAGGGTTGGAACTTCTTTGATCACTGAACAGTCGTTTACTAAACTCATTGTTTAACACCTCCTGCTTCTCTTATTTTTTGATACATTTCGACCAATTTTGCCTGAGTTGGTGGCGGCACTTGTTCGTAATGTGAAAACTTGGTGCTGAATGAACCTTGCCCGTGAGTAAAAGAACGCAGGTTGGTGGCATATTTTGAAATTTCCCCCAGCGGGACCTGGGCGATCACTTTATCTGTTTCGATGGTTGAAATTCTACCCCGCCGTTTATTAAGGTCGCCGGTCACCTGGCCGATAAATTCGGGAGGGGCCTTAACTGTTATTACAACGATCGGCTCCATCATAGTCGGGCTGGCATCTTGAACAGCCTTTTTAAAGCCCAGAGATCCGGCGATTTGAAAGGCCATGTCGGAAGAGTCGACTTCATGATATGAGCCGTCAATTACAGTTACTTTAACGTCGACAACCGGATAGCCGGCAATAACCCCGCCGGCCATGCATTCTTTTATCCCCTTTTCGATCGAGGGGATGTAATTTTTGGGGATAGCTCCGCCGACGATTTTATTAACGAATTCAAAGCCTTTTCCTTCGGGGAGCGGTTCAATCTCGATCCAGCAGTCACCATACTGACCACGACCGCCGGTCTGCTTTTTGTATTTCCCCTGAGCTTTCGTCTTGCCGCGTATAGTCTCTTTATATGGAACCCTGGGGGCGCCGATCTCAATCTCTATCCCATAGCGCTCTTTGATCTTGGTGAGAATTATTTCCAGATGGACATCTCCCATGCCGGAGATAACTGTCTCTTTGGTCTCGGCGTTGTAACTCATCTGAAAGGTCTTATCTTCATGGGTAAAACTCCCCAGCCCCAAGGCCATTTTTTCCTGATCGGCTTTGCTCTTGGGTTTGACCGAAAAAGACATCGCCGGTTCGGGGAATTTAACCTGGGCAAATTTTACGATTCGATTCTTGTCACAGAGAGTATCTCCCAACCCGGTGACTTTTAGTTTGGGCAGAACTGCGATATCACCGGCCGAAAGAGAAGGGAGGTCGACTTTGGTCTTGCCACGCATAGTAATGATCTGGCCGACCCGTTCGTCTTTACCCTTATTGGTATTATAAACAGGGGAGGAGGGGAGAATCGTTCCCGAATAGATTCGGATATAGGAGAGAGTGCCGACATGAGCCTCGGTAATATTTCTAAAAACAAAAGCGGAGAATGGTTCTTTTCCATCTGCCTTGATCGGGATCTGTTCACCGGCGCTGTTTTTGGCCGGGTGTTCTTTTTCGTTAGCCGGTGGCATCCAGTCGACAATCGAGTTGAGTATCTCCTCTATCCCGATATTTTTGGTTGCCGAGGTGCAAAAGACCGGATAGACCTTGTCGGCGTTAATGGCGGTGACCAGATGTTCGGTTAGTTCTGTTTCTGTGATTTCCTTTCCTTCCATAAATTCTTCGAGAATGGTGTCGTCGATTTCCGCTATCCCCTCAACCAGCATTTCCTTATGCAGATCAAAAGAGTCTTTAAGCTCAGCCGGGGCATCATGTTTGAGCAGGCTGTAGACATTGGTGTATTTATCTTCTAAGCCGTTGGGGATCTGGACAGGGACAATTTCTTTGCTGTATTTTTCGCGTAGTTTTTCCATCACCCCGTCAAAATCGGCTTGGGGACGGTCGCATTTATTGATAACGATACAATGAGGGAGGTCGAGCTCTTCAATATACTTCCAAAGATTATCTAAACCGGCTCCGGCACCAGTTACCGCATCGACAACAATAATTACTCCGTCGACCACCTGCATGGCCGAGATCGGTTCGCCGATAAAATCTATGTAGCCGGGGGTGTCGATCAAATTAATTTTACAGTCTTTCCATTCGATTGGGAGGAGGGTGGAGTGGATGCTGATCTGTCGTCTGATCTCTTCGGGGTCAAAATCAGAGGCGGTATTTCCTTCTTGAATAGTACCCGATCGATTAATTGCCCCAGATTTGAGAATTAAGGCTTCACAGAGTGAGGTCTTGCCAGTGGATCCCGATCCAATCACCGCAATATTGCGGATCTTATCAGGAGGATACTGCCTCATAGCAAATTTTATTGTAGCAGAAAATGTGCTAAAATCAAGCAAATGTTCTGGTTGCCATTTAGAAAAAAGAAGATCGGTTTAGTCCTCGGCGGCGGCATTGCCCGTGGAATTGCTCATATTGGGGTTCTTAAGGTCATCGAGCAATATAAAATCCCGGTCGATTATATTGCGGCAACTTCTTCCGGTTCATTGATCGGAGCCGCTTATGCTGCAGGTTTAGAGATTAGCGTAATTGAGCAAATTGCTTTGCGTATCGGTTGGGGGCGGATGTTTAAACTCTCCCTCTTTAAACTCGGTTTTCTTTCTAATGAAGTAATTGAGGATTTACTGATCAAGTATATTGGAGATGTGAAATTTTCCGAGCTTAAAACGCCTTTTGCGACGGTCGGGACAGATATCAAGACCGGGCAGCAGGTGGTGATGAAAAAGGGGCGGGTTGCAAAAGCTGTCTCTGCCAGTTCGGCCTTTCCCGGGGTCTTTGCCCCCGAGGATATTCAGGGCAAATTTGTCGTCGATGGCGGCTTGAGCGACAATGTGCCGGTCGATGTGGTCAGGAAAATGGGGGCAAACTTTGTGATTGCGTCCGATGTTGTCCCTGCCTGTCCCGTTAAATATTTACCTCACGACCCTTTTCAGGCTTTTGGCCGCTCATTGGACATTGTGATGCATAAGCTGGCTGTTGAACAAAGAAAGAAAGCCGATATTCTGATCGAACCTCACTTATTGGATGAAGATATCTGGCACCTTGATCTCCACAAGGCCCAAAAGATGATAGCAGTCGGCGAAGCCGAAGCGCATAAGGCGTTGCGGCACCTGCGGAGAAGTTAATGCCCAAAAAAATCCTGATCTTATTGGTCCTATTGTTGATCTCTTTTTCTGCTTTTGCAGAAGATAAGCTGCCGGGCTATCAGGGCTATGTTAATGATTATGCCGGCATCCTTTCTCCAGCCCAAAAACAGGAATTAGAACAAATTTCTCTTGGTCTTAAAAAATCAACCGGCGCCGAATTAGCGGTAGCGGTTGTTAAATCAGTTGAGCCTTTGGACAGCAAACTTTATGCTGTTAAATTGTTTGAAAAATGGGGGATTGGTCAAAAAGGGAAAGATAACGGGTTGCTTTTGCTCTTGGCCATGGAAGAGAGAAGGGTGGAGATTGAGGTCGGTTATGGTTTGGAAGGGGATGTCCCTGATGCTTTAGCTGGAAGGATATTAGATGCTTATGCTGTTCCTTTATTTAAAGAAGGAAAGTTTGGCGAGGGATTGGTTAATACGGCCAGAGCTTTGAGTGAGATTGTGGCAGGCAAAACAGTAGAATTGCCCGAACAAACGAGTCCTGCCCCGCAAAGTGCCGGGCCGCTATTCTTTTATGTTATTATTGCGGCGGTAATTATTGGCGCAATTCTAAGAAAGCCCGGCTCGATCATGATGGGGATAATGGGGGCGATTTGGGGGAGTGAAAATGGTTTGGCCGGGGCGATCGTTGGGATGTTGATCGGTTGTCTTTTTGGTTTCTGGGGTATTATGTTTTGGGGGCGAGGTGGGGCGTTTGGAGGTTCTGGAGGAGGCTTTGGCGGGTTTGGTGGGGGGAGATCCGGAGGTGGAGGGGGAGGACGGGGATTTTAATAGGTGTTATAATAGGCCTTTAGGCTCATAGGCCTATAGGAAAAAGGAGGATAAAATGAAAAATATCTGGGTAATTGTCGGTATAATTGTTGTCTTGGTTCTGATGCTGGTTTCTACTTATAATGGTTTGGTTGGTCTTGACCAAGGGGTTAAACAAGGATGGGCCCAGGTAGAGAACCAATTGCAAAGAAGATACGATCTGATCCCGAATCTGGTTTCTACTGTCAAAGGATATGCCAAACATGAAGAGGACATTTTTAAATCAGTGGCTGAGGCTCGGACCAAGCTGGCCGGTGCTAACTCTGTTAATGCCAAGGCGCAGGCGGCGAATGGGATGGAGAGTGTTTTGGGTCGATTGTTAGCAATTGCCGAGAATTATCCTCAATTGAAAGCTTCGACCAATTTCATTGCCCTGCAGGATGAATTGGCAGGGACAGAAAATAGACTTTCTGTCGCCAGAATGCGCTATAACGAATTGGTTCAGGTTTATAATACCAAAGCTCGTTCAATTCCGACTGTTTTTCTTGTCAGGCTGATCGGTTTTGACTCGGAAAAAGCTTATTTCAAAATTGCCAACGAACAGGCCAAAGAGGCGCCGAACGTAAAGTTTTAATTGTTGATGGAATACAAAAAAACCTTAAACCTGCCGCAAACCGATTTTCCTATCCGCGCCAGTTTAATGTTAAGCTGCTAATGCTTTTAATAGCGGAACAATCTTTTTTGCCACGTACGCGTCTATTTCTTCTGTTTCACTTGTTTTGAATTTTCTGGCCGTGGTGACAAGCTTTTTTAGCCAGCAGGTTTTCAATTGAACTGGATCCGCGGAATTGAGCGGCCGGAATAATTTGCTAACGGAATTTATCGAGGCGAGGAGGGCCGCAGCTTTGTCATGCATGGCAGTAGCGTAGACCGCGGTGAGCCATGATTTTCTTATATCCGGATTTTGTTCATTTTTGATCGGGCCGAAGTGTTCTTCAAGATGTTGAATGACCTGAAAAGCATTCTGAATATTTTTTGCTGATTTGGACAAATACAAGGCGGTATTTTCCAAAGCATTTTTTTCTGCCTCAGAAGTCGAATCTGTTGAGTCGATTTTTTCTTGCAACCATTGTTTAATTACGTGGTATCTGATTAAACACGGAAAAGAAGACGTTCCCATAAATAGTTTCCTGATTGTATTAATATTCTGTTTGCTCAAGAAAGAGAGCAAGGCCTTGGCAAGTTGGCTTTGTTCCGTTTGAGAAATAGCCTGAAGCGCGTGTATTTTCCTTAAGGTTGGGAGAAGGGGAGTAAAATCGGGAATTAGTGCTAAGCTGGCCAAATTAGCCTCATCCGCTGAAACAAATTTAGCTAGTTCCATAAGCCACTGGCCGGAAGAAAAATATCTTTCCGCCTCACTTCCAAATGTAGAAGGTATTTTTTGCAGGGTGGTTCTGCCTATAGGGAGACAATTTTTTGCTAATGTGTCAAGATAGCGCTGCAGCTCTGTGGGCAAGCCTCTCTTTGATTTGATCCTGCCGGCGAAATCAGGGCCAAAGAGCAGAAGGAGGTTTGCTTGAGCTGAGCTGGTTAGTTCTGGTAGAGCAAAAGTTTGCCAATCAGCAGAGGTTCCTCGTTGGGAGAGTAAGTCGTTGGCTTGAGTTGGATCATCTGACGCTCGAAGTGTCTGCCGTTGCCCTGCTAGTCCGACTTTTCTTCCTACCTGATCGGGTAGCAGGCCAAAGGCGCGATGCTGTAAATCTCTTCTTTGTAAAACGCCCTTAGCTCCGATCCTGGTTAAAGCGTCTTGTTGTATATCACCCATGCGGACAGGGAAGCGTATCTTGCTCATGATTCTATTTCTGAGGAAAAAAGCGGAAATTTCACTTCTCTCGTGATAAAATAGATAAAATGGAATACAAAAAAACCTTAAACCTGCCGCAGACCGATTTCCCTATCCGCGCCAATCTGAAGGCAGTGGAAGAAGAATTTTCTGCTTTTTGGGCCGAAAATGATATCTATCATCAATTACAGAACTCCGAACACCGAACTCACGACTCAGGAACTTATATCCTCCACGATGGTCCTCCTTATCCGAATGGGGACATCCATCTCGGTCATGCTTTAAACAAAACGCTGAAAGACATAATCGTTAAATATAAAAGTATGCAGGGCTTTAAAGCTCCGTATATTCCCGGGTGGGATTGTCACGGGTTGCCGATTGA
>JBDRIF010000069.1:0-7716 GCA_043816125.1 bacterium | reverse complement strand
TTTTGCTGGTGTTGAATCCGCAACTCAATCATTTGTTCACGCTCTTATTAGCGATCTGATTAGGAAATTTGGAATCAAGGTGTTGGACATAGTTTCCTTTAAAAATTGCAATAAGACAATCAAGCAGATAATCAATATTGTAGTCGATTATATGCAGGAAAGTTAGACTATTTCTTCTTTGTCGACTCTTTAAGTAAGCCCAAACCGATCTGATTTCTCTGGATCTGGTTGGTCCCTTCGTAAATCTGAGTGATCTTAGCATCGCGGGCCATCTTTTCCACCGGATATTCTTTCATATAACCATATCCGCCGAGGATCTGAATAGCGTCGATGGTGACTTTCATGGCTGTGTCAGAAGCAAAAAGCTTAGCTTCCGAAGCGGCCAGGGTGAAGTCTTTGGCGCCGGCATCGATCATTCGGGCACAAGCGTAAACTAAAGCCCGAGCGGCTTCTGTTTGAGTAGCCATATCGGCCAGCATGTGCTGAATAGCTTGCAGTGTGATGATCGGTTTGCCAAATTGGACTCTCTCTTTGGCATACTTAATAGCTTCATCCAAGGCTCCCTGCGCAATACCGACAGCTTGAGCGCCGATCCCTGGGCGGGTCATGTCCAAAGTCTTCATCGCCACAATAAAACCCATCCCTTCGCGGGCGAGAAGTTGAGATTTATGAATTTTACAATCCTGGAAAACCAATTCCCGAGTGGCTGAACAGCGGATCCCCATCTTGTTCTCTTTTTTACCAAAGGTGAAGCCGGGAGTGTCTTTTTCAACAATAAAAGCAGAAGCGCCGCGCGGTCCTTTCTTTTTGTCGGTGATCGCGATGACTGTATAAGTATCAGCCTCGCCGCCGTTGGTGATCCACTGCTTGGTCCCGTTCAATATATAGTAGTCGCCATCTTTTTTGGCGGTTGTTTCGAGGCCGGCAGCATCAGAACCGGCGCTGGCTTCGGTTAAACCAAAAGCGGCCAGCTTTTTACCAGAAGCAATCTCTGGCATATACTTTTTCTTCTGTTCGTCGGAGCCAAAGAGGATGATGGGGGTCGAGCCGAGGGCAGAGGCGGCAAAAGTGACACCGACACCGCCACAGATTCGGCTAATTTCTTCTGTTGCCAGGCAAAAGTTGAAAACGCTGATTCCCATGCCGCCAAGATCTTCCGGAATATAGAGACCACAAAGATCGGCATCGGCAAAAGCTTTCATCGCTTCCCAAGGAAACTCTCCCTTTTCGTCCCATTCAGCCCTTTTGGGCAAAGCTTTTTCAATTGCCACTTTTCTAGCCAAGTCCCTGATCATCTGCTGTTCTTCTGTTAAACCGTAATCGAGCATTGTTTTTCCTCCTATTAGTAAACTAAGGAGTAATTATAGCAAAATGATTGCCGAAAGTGAAATTAATATATTTCTCCGCCGATAAAGAGATATGGCACCTTTAACTCGAGTGCAGAGATATATTTCTCCCTGGGCAACACGGCTTTTTGCCGTTGCCTTCCTCGATCGGCGGGCGATTATGTGGGGGCTTCGGGAGACGGTGAAAAACCTGACCCCCGAGCAAAAGGTTGTTTTGCGTTCGATTCTCAATAAACATCAGGTTATCATTCCTAAATATGGGGCCTCCAGGTTCCGCTTTCTAAAGTCCTTTCATCTTAAAAAAACTGTTCGGATCGGTTCTTTACTGAAAGCGGCGCGGGAATTCTACCAGTCGACGGGCCGGGACGATCTGATGATCCTCCTTGACCAGATTTACGAGGGGCGGCGCACCGGGCAATATAATCGCAATTCTTACCGTGGAATAGACTATGCACAGGTCTTAAGAACGATTGCTCCCCGGATCATTTCTGCCCCAGCTGTTGATGTCGATTCCCCAAACAGACTGCTTGATCAGTCCTTTGAATTTGCTACAGAGTGTGGCGCCGTCTCAGAGGCCGAAGGTCTTTACCGGATGAGAAAAGTCTCTGATATGGGGGGCGATATGCAGACAATTGTCGCTTCTCTTTTTATGTCTATGCTGGCGGTCTATTTGCCGAGGATCTTTGATGGGGTGATCGGCCAGGGTTTGGGTGAGCTCAAGGATTCTCTGATCAGGATAATTTCTTCTTTTCAAAAGCTGGAAAAATCATTCGGTTTTGATTGCGCGCAACTTGGGAGCGATCAACAATACGTGTATAAAAAAATGTCCGAACTGATCAAGGGGGCTGGTTCGCCGCAAGTTTTACTCCTCTTTTTTCTTAGTAAACTCATTGCCGCCAGAAAATCCCGATCTTCAAACGATCCGATATTTGATGAGATCCGGTTTGTCTATGCGCCGCTGGCCGAAAGGCTGGGGCTGATCTATCTGGCCGACGATTTCCGCGACCAGCATCTTCGCCTGTATCAACCGGCAAAACATTCAGAAGTTATGAAAAAAATAGAGACCTGCCTGGGGATGAACTATGCCGAGGCTAAAAGCTTTTTGAGCTTTTTTGCCCGCGATTTAATGGCCGAGCTCCGTCAAAAACTGGGGACCGAAATTCCTAACCTGATTGCCAAATTCCGGGTCAAGTCGCCATATGGAGTTTGGAACAAGGTCGAAGTGCGACGGGAATATTCTTATGATGAATTAACTGATGTGCTTGCTCAAAAATTTATCGTTGAATCGGAGGCCGAATTGCAGCAGGTTTACAAATTTCTTCGAAAGAGCGATGTCTATAAATCTGACCCGAAGAAGACAAAGATCGCTTTGCAGCCGTTAGGCGAGAGTGGCGGTTGGCGGGGGATCAAAATGGTCGGAGTTGACCAGGCCGGTTTGCCGGTGGAAGTACAGATCATGACTAGAGAGATGGACAAGGAAAATAATCTGGGGAAAGCGTCACATTGGCGTTATAATTTGGAAAAAGAAATTGGCACACTTGCCCAGGTTTTTCCCTTGCAGGAGCCGAGTGATGTTATGACCGGTAATTTTGTGGAAAACTTTTGGCAGCTGCACGATCACTGGACAGAGGCGGCTTAAGCTACCACCTGATCAAATTTGCTCCGCACGTCAGCCCCGCCCCAAAGCCGGAAATTATGACGATATCACCCTTTTTAATTCTGCCGGCAGCTAAAGCTTCGTCGAGCGCCAAAGGAATTGAAGCAGCCGAAGTGTTGCCGTATTTTTCCAGATTTTTGAAGACATTATCGTCGCCAAGTTTAAGTTTCTTTTTGACATGGTCAACTATTCTGGCATTCGCTTGATGGGGGATCAAAAGATCAATATCTTCAACTTTCAAATTTGCCAGTTCCAAAACTTTGCCGATCGATTCCTCAAGGACTCGGACGGCGAATTTGAAGACTTCTTTTCCTTCCATCCTGATAAAACGTCCGTTTTTTTGTTCCGGGTCGCGGGAGCCGCCGCCGGGCATGGTCAAAAGCCCTTGTTGGTCGCTTTCTACTTTCAGCCAGCTGGCCAAAATCCCCGAGTCATCGGTCGATTCGGTCAAAACGACTGCGCCGGCGCCATCGCCAAACAAAATACAGGTCCCCCGGTCGGTCCAGTCGAGATACTTGGTCAATGTGTCAGCGCCAATTACCAGAACATTTTTGTGCGAACCGCTTTCGATATACTTAGTTGCTGTTGTCAGCGCAAAATTAAAGCCCGAGCAGGCGGCGGAAACATCAAAGCCAGCCGCTTTGGTTGCGCCGAGTTTACCGGCGAGTAAAGTGGCCACTGATGGAAAAAGATAGTCGGGAGAAGTTGTGCCGACGATGATCAGATCGAGCTCGCTCGCGTCTAGCTTGGCATTGGTCAGGGCTTTTTGGGCCGCTTTGAGTGCCAGATCGGAGGTTGCTGTCTTGTCGTCAGAAACTCGGCGTTCTTTGATCCCTGTTCTAGCCTGGATCCACTCGTCATTGGTGTCGACTTTTTTAGAGAGATCGTCGTTAGTTACTACATTTTCCGGGACGGATGATCCGACCCCAATTATTTTAGCCTTCATCGACTTCCTCCCAACTTCTTTATTACATTTCCCTTAACTGCTTCGGCTGCTTCTCTAATCGCACTCTTAATCGCTTGGGCTTTGGATCGGCCATGAGCTTTAAAAACAATCCCGTTAATGCCCAAAAGTGGGGCGCCGCCGTAATCTTCGTAGGAAACTTTTTTGCGCAAACGCATTAAGGCGGGGACCAGAAAAGCCAGGCCGATCTTACTTAAAATCCCTTTGGACAACTCATCTTTAGCCATTTGATAAACTGCGCTGGCAAAACTCTCGGAGAATTTGAGGATCAGATTGCCGGTGAACCCGTCGCAGACAACGACATCGCATTTGCCGTGCAACATCTCTTTTGATTCGACATTGCCGACAAAGTTGATTTTTGCTTGTTTAAGTAGCGGCCAGCTTTCTCTGCTTAATTCGTTTCCTTTCTCTTTTTCTTCGCCGATGTTTAACAATCCGACCCGGGGATTATCAATATGGAGAACATCTTTGGCATATTCGCTCCCCATCTCGGCAAATTGTTGCAGATGTTTCGGTTTGCAGTCGGCATTGGCGCCGACATCAAGCAGAATTACATTTCCTTCGGGTAAAGGGAAGGTGGCGGCGATAGCCGGGCGTTCAACGCCGGGGATCCGGCCGAGCTTAAATAATGAGGCGGCCATTAAGGCGCCGGTGTTGCCGGCCGAGACGATGGCGTCTGCCTGCCCGTCTTTTAGCAGGGAGACAGCGACATTGATAGAGGCATCTTTCTTTTGTCGGACAGCTTGGGCCGGGTGTTCGTTCATCTCGATAACTTCGGAGGCGGAGACGATCGGCAATTTATGCCCTTTTAATTCGCGGGAGATCTTTTGCGGGTCACCGACCAGAATAACCTCAATCGAATATTCTTGGCTGGCTAAAATTGCCCCTTTAACAACCTCTTTGGGAGCATGGTCACCACCCATCGCATCGACTGCGATCTTGACCACTTAGGTTACTCCTTGTCCTTTTTAGCCTTTTTTTCTTTGATAGTTTTTGTCTGGCGACCGTTATAGTTGCCGCATTTTGGACAGGCGTGATGGGGGAGGGTCATGGCTCCGCAAGCGACACAGGAACTGCTCTGTTTGGCTTTGATCCGGTAATTGGAAAAGCGTCTCTTTCCTTGTCTCACATTAGAATGTCTTTTCTTTGGTTGGGGCATTTTATTTGTCTCCTCTTTCTTTTATTCCCTCGCAGTCGGGACTGCATAAGGTTTTGATCGGTACATTGAGCAGAAGATGTTGTCTGGTAACTTCTGTAATATCGATACAGTTGTCGTCATCTATCTGATAGACAAAATCTTCTTCGGTCAGATCGATCTCCTTTTTCCGGGGTAAATTTGGAGGAGTTTTCGAAAAGTCCTCTTCAATTTTCACCGTCAAAGGAGCCTGATACTTTTTCAAACAGCGTGTGCATTCGAGCTCGGCCCGGGTGCTAACTTGCCCGTTAACCAGAACTGATTCGCCGACATTAGTTAAATGGAGCTTAATTTTGAGCGGTTCAGAGAGTGCCAAATCGTCAGCGGCAAAGCTAACCTTCTCTGATATCTCAAAATCAGCCTCATTACCAAGGTGCTGCAACAGTTCTGTCAGGTCAATCTTCACAACAAACGTTAATTATACGCGAATTTTCGACGAGGGTCAATTATGTTGATCGCGGATGCGCCGAATCGTAAACCTCTTTCAATCGTTCCTTAGTGATATGGGTGTAAACCTGAGTAGTGGACAGGGAAACGTGTCCCAGCAACTCCTGTACCATCCTCAAATCTGCTCCACCGGCTAATAAATGAGTGGCGAACGAGTGGCGCAGGGTGTGAGGGGTCACTTTCTTGGTTATCCCCGCTTTCTTGGCATAACGAACCAGCATCCTTTCAATCGAGCGGACAGTCAGTCTCCCTCCTCGGAGGTTAACAAAGACAGCGGCAGTTTTTTTGCCGTCCGGCATTTGTGGTCTGATATCACTTAGATAATTATTTAGGGCTTTTTTGGCCAGAGAGCCGAATAAAACAATCCTCTCTTTGGATCCTTTGCCCAAAACTTTAATCTCATTCTCCTCAAAATCGACGTCATTAACGTTCATCCGGACGACTTCAATAACCCGCAAGCCGGTACCATAAATGACCTCGAGGATTGCCCGGTCGCGCCGGTTATCGACCGCCTCGAGCAATCTTTTTAATTCTTCAGGATAAAGAAAGTTAGGTAATTTCTTCGGCATTTTGGGGGTCAACAAATTAGCAAATGGGTTTTTGTCGACAATCTTTTCCCGGGTCAAAAAGCGAAAAAAGGAGCGGGCGGCCGAGAGCTTGCGGGCGATCGAGCGGCGGGAATATCTTTTCTTTTCCAGGGCGAGGAGATACTCGCGAGCGGCCAGACGGTCAACATTTTTGACATCGATCAATGTAAGCAGGAACTTTAAATCCCGTTGATAATTGCTGATGGTATGGGTTGAATAATTTCGTTCGGTCCGAAGATAGCTGACGAATGACTTAAGCAAGTCCATAACGCGCTCTTTTTTCGTTAGTCAAAGGGAAGTAATCGTTCCCCTCTTTGACAAAGCGCACCGGATCACCATCGCGGGTATCGATATGAATAAAATCCGCGTTGGGATAAAAACCGACCCCTCTCAGCTCCGGGATTGTCTCACAGTATTTAAAAAGTTCCTGATTAGTTATTCCTTCGATCTTAATATGTGCCGCTTTCCCTTTGGTGTGGGCTGTTTTTTTTGTCCTTTTCTGGCTTTCGTAATAGTCGTCACACCAATAGGCCGAGACGACGCGGACCTTTTTGCGAAAATTTCCGCCGATCATTTCTAAAGCGCCGACCAGGCCGAGATGCACTTTACATTCGCCGCGGCAGTTGGGACATTGGCAGGCAAAGTCTTTATGATTATAATGTTCGCTTAGGTTTCCCATTGATTTAATCATTATACCATAATATAATAAATGGTAGATTCATTAAAAGATCCGGTCCGCCCGAAAGGGGGAGGAGAAATAAAATGAAGAAGAATACACGTTTGTTTACCTCGGAATCTGTGACCGAAGGCCATCCCGATAAAGTCTGCGACCAGGTTTCTGACGCCATCCTCGATGCGATCATTGCCCAAGATCCGGCCGGCCGAGTTGCGGTTGAGACTCTGGTTACCAATGGTTTATGTCTGACCGCCGGAGAAGTTACTACGGACTGTTATGTCGATATCCCCAAGGTTGTCAGAAATACAATAAAAGATATCGGTTACACCCGGGCGACTTACGGTTTTGACTATGAAACCTGCGGTGTGTTGGTGGCGATTCAAGGACAGTCCAAAGATATCGCCCTCGGGGTCGATAAAGCGTTGGAAGTTAAGCAGGGAGAAAAAGTCCATGATAGTCTGGAACAGTTAGGGGCCGGTGACCAGGGGATTATGTTTGGGTTTGCCTGTGATGAAACCGAAGAGCTAATGCCGCTGCCGATCAGCCTCTCCCATCGATTGGTGCAGAGACTGGCAGAGGTCAGAAAGACAGGCGAACTCCCTTATTTGCGCCCCGACGGTAAATCTCAGGTCACTATCGAGTACGATGGTCTCAAACCTGTTCGGGTTCACACTGTCTTGATCTCCACTCAACACGCTCCCGAGATAAAAAACGAGAAAATTCGCCAGGATATTATTGAAAGAGTCATTCTCCCCGTTTTGCCCAAAGAGCTGGTCGATGACAAAATTTTATTTTTTGTTAACCCGACCGGCCGCTTTGTGATCGGCGGGCCACAGGGAGATAC
>JBDRIF010000068.1:0-40896 GCA_043816125.1 bacterium | reverse complement strand
ACGGCTAATGCGGTTAAGGGGAATGTTGATATCATTCAAGATGAGAACCGCTATTTTCGCCTCGGCATGGGGGAGGGCCCTACCAGACGTTTAGGCCTTTTGGATGTCTTATTTAACTCAAAGGTCTCCAATGCCTGGGGTTTTCGGCTTGGTGTGATCAATAATCAATTAGGTGGTGGATTGACCTTTTTCCCAACCGAAAAGGTTATGTATCGGACCGATGTCTATGATATTAATAATGAAGAAACGGTTGGTGCTGTCACAAATCGTTTGTGGCCCAAAATGCGCCTCGGTTATGAGTACTATTGGCAAGAATATATCGACTTCCTTGTTACCGGCGACGATCTGCTTAATCCCGGAGATAGAAACGTAACTATCGGGATTCAGGTCAGGCCTTCACCAGACCGCATATTTTAGACATATAGTAGTGAGCAGGGGACTAAAAACCGCGTTTTTTCAATCAAGGCTAACGTCGCATAATATATCTTATGTCAAGTTGATAAGGGGTGACGAATAGGAGTTTTTAGCGTAATCAAGCGAAATTATTCGGCACCCTATCGAGGCCTAAACTGCATTAATTAGTGTTCTTGTCGCTTGGGCCGCATTGATCAGCGCAGAAGCAATATCATTGGCCGACTTTTCGCCAAAGTAAATAGCCTTTGACCAGGCTTTTATTCTGTTTACATTGTGTAAAAATTCGCCTGTAACTCTGTCTTCCTTGAAGTCTTTGGTTAAATAGTTATATCCTTGAGATATCTTGAATTCATCCCCTTCTCGAGGCTTTCTGGCAATAGCCAAATAGGTACAATTGCCTCCGGGAATGATATTTTTTTGCCAATAATTGTCTCTAAAATCATTCGCCGACCAGCGTTGTGGTTTGCTTCTGTTGGGGACATTGCAATAGACATAAGTTACTTGACCACTTTCATCGCATTCTGTCCCGGTGACTGTCATCCAGTCCGAACTCTCGCCATATTCCATTACATAATTACCATCTAATTGATTAGTGACAGGTTCGCGCCCGTAATGGGTGCCGAGCACTATCGGCGCAATGCCGTTTTTCACTGCTTTGTCCAGGTCTTCCAGCGAACCATTATTCTGAATTCTAACTATTAAGCCGTACTCTTCGGCTTTGCTCTTTAATTTGCCCAGATCGTGTGAAAATGTTGAAGATGGGAATAGTGTATGCTGATCGACATTATTGATCCCCAGGTTGGCCAAACACATTGCCAGCGCTGTCGGACCGCTTTCGTTATGGCCCTGAAGGAGATTGGGAACTTTTAATCTGGTGATACTTTTTAGCGAAACGATCTCGGGTCGGTTATTTCGCGTTACAGCCCCGACCCCGTCGCTCGGAGATTTTTTTTCGGCTCTGTTAACTTTCTTAAATAGCACACTCATAAAGGATGCCGCGTGGGTATTTTCGGTTGGATCGGTAGTAACTTTTATTGATTGCCCAACTGTTTCGGGTCGAAATTGCGGCGGAGTCATCGGTTTGTCTATTTGTGTCATAATTTACTCCTGTTGTATCTTTAATCGGAGTAAATGAGGTGAAACTTGCATTCGCAGCCCTGAATAAACGCCCTCTGCGCGACGTTAATATTGGAAATGCACCCTAGCCTAGCTAACTCTTGTGTATTTGTCGACGGTAAATATTGGGCCTAAAGGCCTATGGGCCTATAGGCCTTTGGGGTCTATAATCCCAATCTCTTAAAAATCCCCGGCACATTGCGCAAATAATGCTTTATATCAAAAACTTTCTCGATCTCTTCTGTAGAAAGTTTATTTGTCGCGTCTTTGGAAGCTAATATAACATCTTTTAAGTGCTTGCCGGTAGTTCGAGCGTGCATGGCAGCCGCTTGAACGATTTGATATGACTCTTCTCTGGTCAATCCCTTCTCCACTAAAGCAATAAGAAGTCTCTGAGAGAAAGTTAAACCTTGTGATTTCTCGATATTCTCTGCCATCTTTTTTGGATGAACAACCAGGTTGTCAATTACCCAGCTCATCTTGTGCAGCATGTAGTCGACTAAACTTGTGCTATCGGGAATAATCATCCGCTCGGTTGAAGAATGACTGATATCACGCTCGTGCCAAAGAGCGACGTTTTCTAAGGCGACCATCGCATTCCCTCTAACGACACGGGCTAAACCGCAAATTCTTTCACAAGTAATTGGATTCTTCTTGTGCGGCATAGCGGATGAGCCTTTTTGTCCCTTTTTAAACGGTTCTTCAACTTCACCAATCTCTGTTTTCTGTAAGCCGCGGACTTCTAAGGCGATTTTTTCTAATGTTGCAGCGACAATAGCCAGCGTTGTCATGAATTCGGCATGGCGGTCGCGTTGTATGACCTGATTGGAGATTTCGGTCGGTGTTAAGCCTAATGTTTTGCAGGTCAGTGTCTCAATTCTCGGATCGAGATTGGAGTATGTGCCGACCGCGCCGGAGATCTGACCGACGTTAATAGTATCTCTAGCTCTTAAAGCCCGTTCTTTGTTCCTCTCCATCTCTTTCATCCAGAGAGCAAACTTGAGTCCCAAAGTCATCGGTTCGGCATGAACACCGTGTGATCTCCCCATCATGATCGTAGCGGCGTACTTCTTGGCCATCTTCTTCAAGATCTTAATAAAATCGTTGATATCTCCGATAATGATATCGATCGCATCTCTCATCAGTAATGAGCCGGAGGTATCGACAACATCTGAAGAAGTTAAGCCCATGTGGATAAAGCGGGAATCGTTGCCGACTTTTTCTGATACCGCTGTTAAAAATGCAATAACATCGTGATCGACCTTTTTTTCGATCTCATCGATCCGTTTGAGAGAGAAATCGGCCTTCTTTCTGATGTTATTTATTGCTGAACCGGGGATTTTTCCTAATTTATGCCAGGCCTCACAAGCCGCGACCTCAACCTCCAACCAGGTGCGGAATTTGTGTTCCTCGGACCAGATCTCTTTCATCCTTGGTAGCGTATATCTATCGATCATTTTTACTCCCCCTAGTTCCTAAAGGCCTATAGGCCTATTGGCCTTTAGGTATTAGGATTATTTTATTGCCATACTTTCAATTTCATCCAGTAGGGCACAAACCATTTCGTCGTCAGATACTTTCCTGACAACTTCCCCTTCCCGAAAAATCAGCCCTACTCCGTTCCCCCCGGCCAAACCGACGTCGGCATCAGCCGCTTCGCCTGGGCCATTGACCTCGCACCCCATTATAGCAACAGTTAACGGTTGTTTGATATGTTTTGTTTTTTCCTGTATTTCAGTGGCGATCTTGGCGACATCGATATCGGTGCGGCCGCAGGTTGGACAGGAGATAATCGTTATGCCATGAAAAGTCAGCTGCATCGCTTTTAATATTTCGTACGCGACACGAACTTCTTCTACTGGATCTCCGGTCAAGGAGACCCGAACCGTGTCTCCAATCCCTTCGGCCAGGATTGCTCCGATGCCAGCTGCGGATCGGATCGTTCCGACCGCGGGGATACCGGCTTCGGTGATGCCGACATGCAAAGGATAATTGATTTTCTTAGCGATCATTTGATAGGCTTTGATTGTCATCGGCACATTTGTCGCTTTGATCGAAACGATAATATCTTTAAAGTTTAATTTTTCCAAGATGCGAACATTATTCAGCGCGCTTTTGACCAAACCTTCGGCGGTTACATGTCCCTTGGCCTTATTTCTGATCTTTCTTTCCAGTGAACCGGAGTTGACCCCGATCCGGATCGGGATTTTATGCTCTATAGCTGCCGCAACAACCGCTTTGATCTTTTCTTCGTCCCCAATATTACCGGGATTAATCCGTAATTTATCGACTCCCGCTTCGGCTGCCATAATTGCGTAGGTGTGATTGAAATGTATATCGGCTACCAGCGGTATGTTAATCTGCTTTTTGATCTCTTTTAATGCCAGCGCCGACTCTTTATCCGGCACGGCACAGCGGATAATCTGGCAGCCGGCTTGCTCCAGCTCACGGATTTGTTTGACGGTTGCGTCGATGTCGGAAGTATCTGTTTTTGTCATCGACTGGACGGTGATCGGATTGCCGCCGCCAATCTTGAGGTTCCCGACATTAATTACTTTTGTTTTTTCGCGTTGGGTGGTCACAAACTGCTTTTTCCGGTCAGTTTTGTATACGCTTCCAGATATAGCTTTCTGGTCTTTTCGACAACCTCATCAGAGAGTCTGGGAGCTGGGGGCTCTTTGTCCCATTTGATAGAAACGAGATAATCTCTGACAAATTGTTTGTCGTAACTCGGTTGTGAGCCGCCTGGTTTATATGTTGCCATCGGCCAAAATCGTGAAGAATCCGGCGTTAACATTTCATCAATAATTATTATCTTGCCGTTATCTTTGCCAAACTCGAATTTGGTATCGGCAATAATTATCCCTTTGGTGGCGGCAAAATCACGAGCAGCATTATATATCTTTAAAGTTGAGTCGCGTAATATTGTCCCATCTTCGGTCCCCAGAATATCCATCATCTGTTTTTCGGAGATATTTTCATCGTGGCCCGAAGCGGCTTTGGTGGCCGGCGTAAAAATCGGTTCAGGGAGTTTATCTGATTCTTTTAAACCGGCAGGTAATTTAATCCCGCAGACAGAGCCGGTCTTTTGGTATTCACTCCAGGCGGAGCCGGAGATATATCCACGAGCGACACACTCGACGTCGATGCTGTCGGTCTTTTTGGCTAACACAGATCGTTTGGCCAATAGTTTTTTTACCTCTGGATCGAGTTTGATGTCGGCAGGAAAATCATCAACATCGGTAGCAATCACTTGGTTGTCGATAATATCTTTGGTGAAATCAAACCAAAAAGCTGATAATTGGGTTAATATTTTCCCTTTATCGGGGATACCATTGGGCATAACAGAATCGTAGGCTGATATTCTGTCTGAAGCGACTAAGAGAAGCTTGTCGCCCAGGTCAAAAACATTACGGACCTTCCCTTTTTTAAAGAGCTTGAGTCCAGGCAGATCGATGTTTAATATTACTTTGTCATCCATAATTTATCCCTCCGTTTAAGGAAATTATAACATTTATTTAATAAGTGTTAAATATAAAAACTTTGGCAGGGCCAACTGTCTCTTCCATCTTTTCGGTTCACTTAGCAGGCGGTATAACCACTCGAGATAAAGTCTCTGAAAAATCCTTGGTGCCCTCTTCTTTTGACCGGAAAGAACATCCAGTGATCCCCCAATACACATGACGATTGGAACATACAACTCTCTTAGATGCTTGGCTGCCCATTTTTCTTGCCGCCTTCCCCCGAGACCGATAAATAATATGTCTGGTTTGGTTTCTTTAATCTTATTCATCATGGTAGTGTCATCTGTGAAATAGCCATCATGAGTCCCCACAACGTTTCCTTTTAGATTTTTGGCTGCAGTTGCCGCAACATCAGGCTTTCCTCCGAGTAAAAAGACTTTCTTGTCAGGAAATCTTCTGATTATTTCCAGCATCAGGTCAATGCCAGAGACTCGTTCTATTAGTGGCTGGTGTTTGATTTTAGAAACAACCACCATGCTTATCCCGTCCGGAGTGCGTAGATCGGCCGAGTTCATGATCTCTTTTAACTCCTGATCATGCTGGCAGGCGACGATTATTTCGGGATTGGGGGTGACGATTAGGTTCGGTTTGCCTGAAGTTAAGAATGTTTCAATCTTGCTTATAGCTTCTGACATCGAGATATTGTCGACTTGGATGCCAGCTAAGTCGACAACTGGATGCCCGCCTTCCTGCCTGCCGGCAGGCACGGCGCGGGCATGACGCATTATAAAGTTTCTCAAAGAAGCCTCGCGGAGCTGTTTTCTCTTTTTATCCAGGTCAGCTTTAATCCGATCTTTATTGACAAGGATCTCTTCCAGCTTGTTCTTCAAACTTTTTAAACTATCAATATCCTTAATATCGACATGTGCCTGCTCGGTCGATTCCATAAAAGAAGAGACTTTGGGGTCGTAGGATAAGCCTAAGGCAGGGACCGCATTCATCGTCGCAAAGATCAGAGCGTGCAATCGCATGCCGATCAATAGATCCATTTGAGAAATAATGCCGAGCATCTCGCGCGGCTGGCAAGAACGGAAAATGATGCTGCTCTCATGATTCATCATCCGCATTACCTTATTGGTGATTTCCATATCGTTCGGATGCCTAAAGAGGAGAAAGACCGGTTGATAATTGTATTTATCGATCAACCAATCGACGGCGTCGGCGATCATCTCCACCATGTTCTCTTCCAGCCCTTTGATCGGTCGTCTTAAGACGATCCCCAGGAGCGGTTTGCCAGTTCTCTTGATCCCCTCTTTTTCCAGAAGTTGATTGCTCTCTTCAAACGAGGGGATTTCCAGCAGAGCGGCAGGGTCCGCAGTAAGTTCAATTTTGTCAGACTTGATCCCCAGCTCTTGCATTGCCTGATAGGAGTTTTTGTCTCGCACAGTGATCTTGTCGGCCAAATTGAGAATCAGGCGGGTAATTTGCCTGGGCCAAAAATTATCAAGCGGGCCAAATCCCTGCCCCAAAACAAGAACTCTTTTTCGACACAACTTTGCTAAAAGAATCAATCCGAGATAATAGAAAAGGCTTCGCTGACTGGTGATATTTTGAAAGAGTGTGCCGCCGCCGCTGACAAATAAATTGGTTGATAATACTTCTTTTAGCACAGTGAAAGGGGCATAACGATATACAGCTTTTACTTTGTGGAATTCCTGTGTCAAACCGGGAGCGGCGGAGAGGACCGTTATTTTGTGGCCGGCGAATTGTTGAATAATAGCCTGTAAGACAGCTTCGTCGCCGATGTTTTCATAACCATAATATCCCGAAATCAGGATTTTCATATTCTGAAAAATTTATTTAAAAGCCAGCTCAATAGTGAGCCGATGATAATTCCTAAGACTAGCCCGTTGAGTGTTCGACTGATTGAAACGGCTAAGGGGGTATGGACATGGCTGAAAGTATTGATGATAGAGATTGGGGCAATGGCTCCGATAGTGGCAAAGAGCCAGAGGACTCTTTTGTTGCCGCGAAAAGCAGCGAGTGCTGCCAAAAAGAGGGCCGGATAGCCGATCAAGAATTCTTTGCTCCGTGGGCGAATGCTCATGACTGTTTCCAGAAAATCCCGAAAACCTTTTTCAAAACCGGGGACTGGGAGGACAAAGTTACCGGACCGGGCGATAAATATTCCTAAGGCCCCGAGGCCAACAAGCCCTGCCAATACTGCAAATAAGGGGATCTGAGCCCCGAGGAATCTCTGCGCCCTCTTGCGCAGGCTCCCCTCACCTGTTTGCAGGGCAAAATAGGTCAGAATGATCATGATCGGCATGAGGAGAGCGATTTTTACCCCGGCAAAGCTTTCGATACCGTACATAAATCGAAAATCGGCCAATAGACCGACCAGGAGAAGGATGCCGACACTAAGTTCGGCAACAACGTTTAAGATCAGCATCGTCGAATCCCACAGCAAGGTTTGCTGTTGTTTTGCTTTGGTCAGACTGGAGATTATTGCTAACGAAGGAAATGTGATCGTGGCCAAAAGAGCAAAGATCTTCTTTGATAACAATGCCGGTACGATCCCGAGATATAAACCTCCGGCCATCAACACAATTATTAATAACTGAACAAGACCGGAGATTGGAGAAAATAGATTGAGGAGCGTAAGAGTTGCGCAGGCTATGGCCAGGGAGATGATCATTGTCTGCCACGGTTTGGCCTGGAATTTGGAGAGTGATTCAGCCTGGCCGATTGTAAAGCCTGACTTTTCTAAGCCGAGTTTGATCTGTCCGACATAATTTATGTAGTCGGCAACAGGTTTTTCGGTAGTTAGATATGGGCGGAGATAAAAGAGCCTGACTTTTCGTTCTTTGGCGGCGCGGACAAAACGCCGAACCGCTTCATCTTGCGGGACTTTCTTTAGTTCATCTTGAGAGATGCTGTGGACCCTGATAATATCCCGTCCCATCTGTCTCTTTAACTGAGAATTCCCAAACTGTTTAATGATCTCGATATAGCCGAACTTCAAGGTGTTAAATTTTAAGGTATGGGCGAGCAGAGGGAGGGCGTCCGGATAACCGAGTATCTCTTCGCCGTCAAAGATGACCGTATCATATTTCTTGAGCAGCTCAATTTTTAACGGAAGATTGTGGCCGCCAAAATGTTTGTCTTGCCAGACCCGGGGGATGATTCGGAAACCGAGCTTGGAGAGATATTTTTCCTGTTTTTCTGAAATGCCGAGACCGATTTCTCTTAGTGCTTCTTCCTGTTTTGCCATTATCATCGTCTCTTGCCCTCTGAACTTTATCTTTGGCTCGCCCAAAGCGGCCTTCAGATGGTAATAAACCCGACGGCGAATGTCATCATTGGGGGCATGGATAGTGACTTCGTATAAACCCGGACCCTTTTCATAAGTTAAATCCCCATCGGCGTAAGCGTCGGGGAGTCTCTGTTCAAAGACGCCGATTGATTGAACCCCCTGCTCTTTTAATTGCAGGAGGACTTTTTCCAGCGGTTGTTTTTCTTGAGCGGCGATGGTCTTGATATTATTGAGGTCGACGCAAAATTCAACTGTTCTGTCCTGAAGTTCAATCAGGTAGCGGGTGAAACCAAGGTAGGCGCCCAGCAGTACGCCGATGGTGAGAATTGAAACCAGAATTCCTTTGCTGAATTTGTTGAACATTGTTGTAATTATATCAGTTTTTGGGGGTTAGCTGAAATTCTTTACGATATATTATGAAATAGTAATATGAAGAACTCTTTGGGGGGCTTACGACAGGCGGCCAGATTATCCCGGTCATTCGCTTGGTGCCAACCACCAATCGAAAAGCTAACCGTAGCGGAACTGGAATTGATAAAGCGTGCATCCGTTGGTCGAATATCGGCTGACGAAGCTCTCGCGGTTCGAGATACTTACAACGAGGCAATCCTGGACTTAGCCTCTCTCCTTCATGGGCATGTCTTTTCTGTCGGGAATCACACTTTCAGATTTGTTGTAAAAGTCTGGTCGAATGCCGGGATGGATCTGGGTGTACAGGTGGCAAAAGATGGTGGATTGGCTTTACTGGAACAAAACCTGCCTGATTGGCGCAAACTTTTCCCTTTACCTGCAATACAATTGGATGGGAGAGAAATCTTTTCGCCATTTAGTAAGCTTGGAATCCCCTACTGGCAAACTATTAATTCAGATAAAATACGAAGATCATATTTTAGTTCTGAAGAATTTGAAGGAATCGGTATTGTCGGTTTTTGGTCGAGCTTTTTCGGTGAACCGTCGACATTGAGGCGGATTAGAGTGACCCATTTTCAAGATGATGGAAACTTTATTGCACTTAAGAAAATGCTGCAAGCCAGGCGACCGGCTCCGGAATCTGACTTAGCGGAAGAGTTGGCGTTGTGGCCACATTATGCAGCAGCGGCGATTGAAGATATTGTTCTTCAATTAGGGGGAGAAAGTTTATCTGTATTAATCGGCAGGCTGGATGAGCGCTATTATCGATTCCTTGACAGACGAATCGGTTTTTCAGGCAGTCCTTTATATCAGAGAAATTATACTAGTGCTTTAGAATGGCAGTTTTTGCCGGAAGCCATTAGTTCTTCTGCCGCAGACTCGCCTCAATAATATTCTTAGTGCGGCTGTAATATGTGAGAGTCGAGTTTCTTATTAAGGTCGTTTAATCGCTGCGCATTATATTCGGCAACAATTTTTACTTGCTGAATATCGGTTTTTAATTCTGTCTTTGCACCCTGTATTTCCCGTCGAACAAGATCATGTCCTTCTAAGGCAAGCTTAACATCGTTTCTAATTTCTTCTAATAACATTTTCATTTGGTCTTTATCCATTGCTCCACCTCCTCGTCCTGTCCCCTCTGTCCAAAATTATTATAACATATGAAATTAGTTCTTCTGCCGCAAACTCCTGAAATTAATTGATAATTATTAAGAAGAAAAGATATGGCAAATTATTTGGGTGCTATCCGTCGTACTGCTCGGCAGCCGGGATCGTTTATGTGGCGAATGCCGCCGGCAGTAAAATTAAGTGACGCAGAAAAGAATGTTTTGAATACAACCGCTGCCACCATGGTCAAGGCTGAGGATATTATGTCAATGGCTGTTGACGAGCGGTCAAATGCTCTGGCTAACGCGATCATGTATTGCGTGGACAGAACTGATTCCAAACAATTTCAGGGTTATAATCCTGGCTGGGCTTTTGCTGTTGCTCATCATGTATGTCCGGAAAACCCTGTTAGATATGCAGCAGCTGCTTTCACTGAAATGCCGGAGAATTTGCCTTTAAACTCGCCTCAAAAACAAATCTAAGGAACGAAGGTCTTTACTCTGGATGCCCGCTTGCGCGGGCATGACGTTCCCTTGCCCCCATCAACTGCGCAGACTCGCTTCAATAAACCGGTCTAAATCCCCGTCGATCACAGCCTGAACATTGGTGTTTTCTGCTTTAGTCCGATGGTCTTTAACCATAGTGTAAGGTTGGAATACATATGAGCGAATCTGGCTCCCCCACTCGATCTTCTTTTTCTCACCACGCAGTTCGTCTATCTTCTCTTTTTTCTGCTGCAGCATCATTTCATAAAGTTTGGCTTTTAATAATTTCATAGCAGATTCTTTGTTTTGCGTTTGAGATCTTTCTGACTGACACTGAGTAACCAGCCCGGTCGGAATATGAGTTAAGCGGACGGCCGAGTCGGTTTTGTTAACATGCTGACCACCAGGACCGGAAGCGCGATAAGTATCAACTCTCAAGTCGGCAGGATTAATGTCGATATTGATCTCATCAGACATCTCCGGGATAACTTCGACTGCGGCAAAAGAGGTGTGGCGTTTGCCGTCGGAATTAAAGGGGGACATACGGACCAGACGATGGATCCCCCCTTCAGTCCTCAAGTAGCCATAAGCATACGGTCCCGATATCATGAGGGTGACCCCTTTTATCCCTGCTTCATCACCATAAGAAATATCCGGCATCTCAACTTTGTATTCTTTGGCTTCGGCCCAACGCGTATACATTCTCAACATTATTTGTGCCCAATCCTGGGCATCGGTTCCGCCAGCACCGGCATTGATCGAAAGTATCGCATTGCTCTTGTCATATTCACCGCTTAATAGAGCGGCTAATTCCAGCTTGTCGGCTGTTTTGCTCATCTCGGCAACTTCACGTTGGATCTCAGCCAGGTCATCATCGCCGGCCATATCCAAAAATGTGCCTGCGTCCTCTACTCCGTTAACCAATAGTTCATAGCTGTTGATTTCGTTTTCCAGATACTTTTTGTCTTGCATAACCTTCTTAGCTTTGTTTTGATCTTGCCAGAGCTGAGGATCGGCCGACTGCTTTTCCATCTCGCCAAGCTGTTTTTTCTTTTCTTGGATATTAAGAAGCTGAAATAGATTTTTAGCTTTTTCTTTTATTTGATTGATATGAAGTTTGATGTCGTCTTTCATAGATTATTGTGGCGACCTAAAGGTCGCCGCTACTCTCTTTTCGCAAACAGCATTTCTTGTATTTCTTGCCCGAACCACACGGACACGGATCGTTGCGGCCAATACTAACAACTTTTGTAGTGGCAGGTTTTTGAGACGGCGGCTGTGGCGCACCGTAACTGATCGCTTTTGGTCTAGGCGTTTCAATTTTTGGTTCCGCCAACTGAACCTTTAATAACATGTCGACAACCTCTTCCCTCACCCCCTGCATCATCGCCTGAAACATCTTATATCCTTCCATCTTGTATTCAACCAGCGGATCGCGACCACCCATGCCGCGCAGACCGATCCCTTCCCGCAAAGTATCCATGTTATGTAACTGATCGATCCAGGCTTTATCAATAACCTGGAGCATGACGAGCCTTTCGATCTCACGCATATTATCGGAGCCGACCTCTTGTTCGTGCTCTTCATAAGCTTGTTTCAATTCTGTCGGATCTTCGGCTATCTGTCCCATCATTTCGTGAATCTTTGCTTTTAAATTATCGGCTTTGAGAATCTTTCGTCTCAAGTCATAAATCGTTTCTCTCTGTTTGGTCATGACGTTATCAAATTCCAAAACCTGTTTTCTGATTCCAAAATGGTATTCTTCAACTTTCTTTTGCGCCCGTTCAATGGCGTTGGAGATCATCCGATGTTCTATCGGGGTATCTTCCTCGATCCCCAAGCGATCCATCATACTGGCAATGCGGTTTGAACCAAAAAGTTTCATCAGATCGTCCTCTAAAGAAACATAGAATCTGGATGCTCCCGGATCTCCCTGGCGGCCCGAACGACCGCGCAATTGATTATCGATCCGGCGACTTTCGTGCCGTTCGGTCCCCAAAACGAGTAAGCCACCGAGCTCTTTGACCCCTTCACCGAGCTTGATGTCTGTACCGCGACCGGCCATGTTGGTCGAGATGATCACATTCCCTTTTTGTCCAGCTTTGGCGATTATTTCTGCCTCTCTGGCGTGTTGTTTGGCATTAAGGACATTATGTTGGATCCCGCGGCGTTTTAACATTTGTGACAGGAGCTCGGAGTTTTCGATCGAGATCGTGCCGACTAATAAGGGGCGCCCTCTTTTGTGCTCGGTGGCGATTTCATCGACTACCGCCTTAAATTTTGCCCGTTTATTCTTGTAGATAACATCCGGCAAGGCTTCTCTGATCAGCGGTTTGTTGGTCGGAATAATCAGAACTTCCAGACCGTAAATTTTCCAAAATTCCGCTTCCTCTGTTTTGGCGGTCCCGGTCATGCCGGCTAGTTTATTGAATAAACGAAAATAATTTTGGAAAGTGATAGTGGCTAAGGTTTGCGATTCGTTTCTGATCTGGACATTCTCTTTGGCCTCGATCGCCTGATGCAGCCCGTCGGAATAGCGCCGTCCCTGCATCAAACGTCCGGTGAATTCGTCAACAATAATTATTTCCCCGTCTTTAATAACATAGTCGACGTTCTTATCAAACATATGTCGGGCGCGTAATGACTGGGTGATCTGATGGGCGATGTCCATATATTTAAGATCGTACAAGTATTCTATTCCGAGCATCCGCTCGATCTTTTTGACTCCGATCTCCGACAAGGTCGCGTTCTTGGTCTTTTTATCGGTGATGAAGTCACTGTTGATAACCAGATTTTTGGCGAGCTGGTCGGCTTTCTGATAACTTTGGGCCGAATCTTCCATCATCCCCGAAATGATCAGCGGGGTTCTTGCTTCGTCAACTAAAATGCTGTCGACTTCGTCGACAATGGCAAAATTCAGTTCCCGTTGGACACACTGTTCGACCGAGGTGGCCATATTGTCACGCAGAAAATCAAAGCCGTACTCGTTATTGGTTCCGTAGATTACGTCACAGTTGTAAGCCAGCTTCTTTTCGGCAGGATCCATGTTGTTTTGAATAACCCCGACGGTTAATCCGAGCGCCTGGTAGATTGGCCCCATCCATTCGGAATCTCGTTTGGCCAGGTAGTCGTTGACAGTAACAACGTGAGCCCCTTTGCCTGATAAGGCGTTTAGATACACCGGCAAGGTAGCGGCCAAGGTTTTTCCTTCACCTGTCTTCATCTCAACAATTTTCCCTTGATGAAGAACGATGCCGCCTAATAGCTGGACATCAAAGTGACGCATGCCGGTTGTTCTGACGGATGCTTCGCGGACGGCGGCAAATGCTTCGGGCAGTAAACCATCTAAGTCCTCTCCGGCACTTAGTCGTTTTCTGAATTCTTCGGTTTTGGCACGTAGTTCGTCATCAGAGAGTTTTTTTATTTCCGGTTCTAATTGATTGATTCGGTCGACCAGAGGAGCCAAAGCTTTGAGCTTTTTCTCGTCGGAGTCGCCGAAAATGTTAAAGAGCCAATTAAAAATCATGAGGTCTCAAATGTTGAGATTTTCTCGGAATAGATGTTTAATTCTGCTGGCGATTCTTCTTAGCCCTTTGGAATGTTTTTCTTTGTGTTTCTTGATCTGTCTTTCAATTTCTGCGAGGGCCAAATCAATTGCCGCATAGATATCCCGGCCCCCTTCGATCGCCTGAACAACTTTTTTGCCGGCCAGCCAAGCGCGGAATTCCGCGACTTGTGTTCTCTCCGGGTCGTCAATATGCCTTGCTTCTAAAACTACTTCGACTTTTTGGATCTTAGTGTAAAATTCTTCGAGTTTCTGCGCCTTTGATAAAGCATAATCCTTGATCGCCTGGGTTAAATCGATATTTCTGCCTGTAACTTTTATTTGCATTATGAGCCCCCTTTATGTAACTCTATTTTAGCAAACTTATGAGTTATTCTCAATTGCTCTTGAAAGAGTCAAAACCTCAACCCTCTTGGCTCCGGCTTGTTTCAACGTCCTCGAACACTCAGCAATGGTTGAGCCCGTTGTGTAAATGTCATCGAGCAGCAAAACCCGTTTATCGTGTACATGATGAGGATTGGTTACTTTAAATGCGTCGCGAATATTTTCGTATCTTTCGTTTCGTTTTAGATCAAATTGAGCCTGGGTCTGTCGGTGCCTTTCCAGTGCCTGAACCACCGGCTTGGCATGATATTTGCTGACCACTTGCGCTAATAAATCGGCCTGGTTGAAGCCCCTCTCCTGATGTCGACTCTTATGCAAAGGGACCGGCACAATGACATCGATCTCCTCCATTTGTAGTGAAGGGGTGCTGGAGAGATAGTGTACCAACAAAATCCCGAGTGGTTCGTGCAAGCGTTTTCTCTTTTTAAATTTAAACCGGGCAATCGCCTCTTTGATCACACCGTCATAAGCTGAAACACAATGGACTCCCAGGTGCGGTTTCATGAATTTTATCTGGCTAAAACAGTGCCGGCACAGGATCTCCTGGCTGTTGGTTTTGCACACCTCGCAGCGGGGAGGGAAAATGAGATTTAGAAGTGAATCGGCTAACTTTCTCATTGAACAGCATTATAGCATATGGTAATATACTCACGACATGGAATGGACTGAAATTATTGCGTTACTTGACCAAGGTGAAGGACAGACAATAGAGTTTGAAAAAACAGTCCCCCCGCCCGAAGATATTGCCCGCGATATAGTTGCTTTTTCCAACGCCGACGGCGGCAAAATCATTTACGGGATTGATGATAAGAACAAACATCTGGTCGGAGTTAACATTGACAGCCGTTTTGAAGATATGGTTCTTGATATTGCCAAAAAGAAGTGTCTCCCCCCCATTTCCCCAACGGTGGAAATTGTTGACCGTGGTGGAAATAAGATTACCGTAATTACTGTGCCCGAAGGTGACGACAAACCTTTTCGTTCCGATGAGATTTGTTTTATCCGTGACGGCAATATCTCCCGACCGGCGAAGGAAAACGAGATCAAAGAATTAACTAATCCCTGGTCTGGTCGCGGCTTAAATAAACGACAGATCAGAGCGATGGCGATCGTGCAGGAGCACGGGAGTATTACCAATCGTGATTATCGCGAGGCTTTTAATGTGTCGCACAAAACAGCTCATATCGAGTTGACGATTTTAGCTGACGAGAAATTGGTTGTGACGGAAGGTGCCGGCCGGTCGACCCGCTATATCCTGCCTGCTCAGCCTGAAGAATAGCCACCTTTTCTAACTTGAATCTTTTTGCTATAATTGCAGCTTGTTGAAGTAAAAGAAGGAGACTGTGGACTTAAGTCCACAGTCTCCAGACTAAAAAGGAGAAGTTCTAATGCGTAAACCGATTATGGCCGGAAATTGGAAATTGCAGAAACTGGAATCTGAAGCTGTCGATTTTGTTAAGGAGTTGAAACCGCTGGTGGCCGATGTCAAAGACCGTGAAATTTTAGTCTGCCCTACTTTTGTCTGCTTGTCAAAAGTTAGTGATGTTGTTAGAGGTTCAAATATCTCTTTGGGGGCACAAAATATTTACTGGGAAGATGCCGGTGCTTTTACGGCCGAGGTCTCTGGCCCGATGATCAAAGCTGTCGGTTGTTCTCACGCGATAATTGGTCACTCCGAAAGAAGGCAATATTTTGGTGAAACAAATGAGACTGTAAACAAAAGAACAAAAGCGGCACTTAAACACGGATTAACTGCCGTTGTTTGTGTCGGTGAGACTCTGGCGCAAAGAGAAGCAAATGAAACGATGAAAATAGTTGAGTCTCAAGTTAAAGAAGGGACTGCAGGATTATCTACTGCAGATTGGGATTCTATTGTAATTGCTTATGAACCTGTTTGGGCGATTGGGACTGGAAAGACCGCTTCTCCTGAACAAGCTCAAGAAGTTCACAAATTCATCCGAGGATTATTGCCAAAAGAAGTTGCTGATAAAGTACGGATTCTTTATGGCGGTTCGGTTAATCCGGCAAATGTTAAGCAGTTGATGGCTCAGCCCGATATCGACGGTGGTCTCGTCGGCGGCGCGAGTTTAAAAGTAGACTCGTTTGTCCAGTTAATAAAATATTAAAGGAGAAAAAAATGACAAAAAGATTATATGAAGAATTAGGTTTAGTGAATACCAAGGAGATGTTCAAAAAGGCGATGGAAGGCAAGTATGCGATCCCGGCTTACAATTTTAATAATATGGAGCAGCTGCAGGCGATCATTATGGGGTGTGCGGAGAGCAATTCGCCTGTTATCCTCCAGGTTTCCAGCGGCGCCAGAAAATATGCCAATCAGACCTTGCTGAAGCATATGGCTAAAGGTGCAGTTGAAATGGCGAGAAATGATCTTAAGAGCAATATCCCAATCGTTCTTCACTTGGATCATGGTGATACTTTTGAATTGTGCAAATCTTGTGTCGATATGGGTTTCTCTTCTGTCATGATCGATGGTTCGCACCACCCTTACGAAAAGAATATTGAAGAGACCAAGAAAGTTGTTGAATACGCTCATAAATTTGATGTTACTGTCGAAGGTGAGTTGGGTATTTTAGCTGGAATCGAAGATGAGGTCTCCGCCGAAAAACATACTTATACGGAACCGGATCAAGTTGAAGACTTTGTAAAGAGGACTGGCGTCGATTCTTTGGCTATCTCGATTGGAACTTCACATGGTGCTTACAAGTTTAAACCTGGGAAACCTGTCCCCCCACTCCGCTTTGATATTTTGGAAGAATGTGAAAAACGATTACCTGGCTTCCCGATTGTGCTCCACGGTGCTTCTTCTGTAGTTCAGGAATATGTGGAGATGATCAACAAATTTGGCGGTGCGATGAAAGGAGCTGTCGGTGTTCCTGAAGAGCAATTAAGAAAAGCGGCTAAGTCTGCTGTTTGCAAAATCAATATCGACAGCGACGGCCGTTTGGTTATGACCGGTGTTATCCGAAAAGTGTTTGCGGAGAAACCGTCAGAGTTTGATCCTCGTAAATATTTGGGCCCTGCTCGCGATGAACTAAAGAAGCTGATCGTGGCCAAAAACACCAACGTGTTAGGATCGGCTGGGAAGGCGTAGAATCATGAAGACAAAATTCCAAGGAAAAGAGATCAATATCAAAAAGATAGGAATCCTGACCGGTGGTGGCGACTGTGCCGGACACAACGCGGTTATATATGGTCTGTTAAAACGGATCAATGCGGCGAATAGGACTTTGCCCAAAGATGAACAGATGGAGCTTTGGGGGTTATTGGAAGGCTGGAAGGCTTTGACTTTGGATCCGAAAGACAAAGACAAGTTTATGCGAAAACTTTCAACCGCTGATCTCCAGGATTCTTACAAAGTTGCCGGTACGATCATCAAATCATCCCGCACCAACCTCTTTTCTAAGGAAAATGTCGCCAAGAAAGCTCCTGAAAAGGCGATGGAGAATTTAAAAGCTTTGGGGCTCGATTGTTTAGTCGTTCTGGGTGGTGACGATACTCTTGGTGCTGCCGGAAAACTGGGCAAACAGTACTCCTTTCCGATGTTTGGCGCTCCCAAGACGATGGATAACGACGTGATCGGGACCGACAAGACCTATGGTTTTGATTCGGCCGTTATTGAAAGTGTCCACTTTGTTGAAAATATCATGACGACTGCCCGCTCTCACAACCGTTGTTTTGTCATCGAGGTTATGGGGCGCCATGCCGGTTGGGTTGCGCTGTATGCCGGGATTGCTGGCGGAGCTGATATTACAATTCTGCCCGAAGAAGTTGTTGATGTTAAAGTTGTGATCGACAAGATTAAAAAGGCGATGGCTTATCAGAATTATTGTACTGTTGTTGTTTCCGAAGGAGCTCGCTTGTTTCATAACAGCTACCCCAAAGAAGTTAATGAGAGCAATAAAAAGCTGTTGGCTGCGGTTATTGCCAATCCGAAACATGCTTTAGTCAAGGCTCGTCATGAGCTGCCGAAGAAAATGGATTCTTTTGGCAATGAACAGTTAGGTGGCATTGGTGAGTACTTCCATGCTTTGATCTCTCAACACGCGCCAGAAGTTCCTTTAAGACTGCAAAACTGTGGACACGCTATCCGTGGTGGTGTTGCTCATGTGTCAGACCGGATCTTGGGTCTCCGCTATGGCGACGCGATCTTTGACTTCATGGCAGCCGGCAAGTTTGGTGTTTATCCAGGACTTAAAGGTGACGATATTATTGCCAGCGATCTTTTAGAAGTTAAAGGCGGCAAGTTTGTCGAAGAATCTCACCAGCTATTCAAGATGAGGAATGCTGTAGATTTTTATTAAACCTCATCCCAGGTTTTTCTCAATTGCCTAGTTTATCTTAACCGCCCTTCTCCATCTTTGATGGAGAAGGGTTGAGTTTTTTTTCTTGATTTTCCTGTTTCGATAGCCTCTCCCCTCTCCATTTTTAATGGAGAGGGGACAATTGAGGAACTGTAATCAATTAAAGTTATACCGGGGTGAGGATTATGAAGCCAACATCTCGGCGATCCGGAGCTGTTCCATATCGATCTTCTTTTTAGCTTTGAAGACCTTGGTTAATGGGGTTAATTGCACGCTGTCCGATATCGCCCCGATAAGATAGCCTGATTTTCCGTTGATCAGTGATTCGACTGCAGAAGCGCCAAGTTTACAGGCTAATTCTCGGCTAAAGGATGTCGGTGTCCCCCCTCTTTGCATATAACCGAGTTTGGTTACTCTAACTTCAAGATTTATCTTAGCCTGGAGTTTCTTCCCAATCTCGATAGCATCCCCTGCTCCTTCGGCTACTACTATAATAAAGCTGTTTTTTCCGAGCTGTTGTCCGGCTTTAATGTTTTTAATAAGTTTGTTGATATCATATTTAATCTCCGGGATCAGGATAGCTTCGGCTCCGGCGGACAAACCGACATCGAGGGCGATAAAACCGTTGTGTCTCCCCATTACTTCGATCACAAAGAGCCGTTCGTGAGAATGTGCAGTGTCTCTGATCTTATCGATCGCTTCCAAAGCAGTGTTAACTGCGGTGTCAAAACCGATCGTAAAATCGGTATAGGCAATATCATTATCTATAGTAGCTGGAATAACATTGATCGGTACTTTAAAGTCTTGTGCGAATTGGTGGGAAGCCCGCATCGAGCCGTCGCCGCCGATAACAACACAGGCGTCTATCCCTCTATCGGTCATATTTTTGTAGGCCTTGGCCCGATTAACCTTTTCCCTAAATTCGGGACAGCGTTTGGTATGGAGCATTGTCCCGCCGCGATTAACGATATCGCTGACCGAGTGGCGGCTCATCTCTTCGATCAATCCGTTAATCAAGCCCGACCAGCCTCTTTTGACTCCCCAGACTTTTAGACCGTGATAAACTCCGGTCCTAACCACTGCTCTAATTGCTGTATTCATCCCCGGCGCATCGCCACCTGTTGTTAAGACTGCAATCGATTTGATTTGTTTGTTCATAAGTAAATACTATCATATCTAAAGAAAAAGTGAAATTTGCAGATATTGTAAGCGAAGAAGCGTTATGATGAAAACTCGTATTCCTCTCGGCCCAAAGCCTGTTAGTACACCCAACAGACAAACATCTGTTTTTGATTTGCTTGCTCAATCAAAAGCTCATTTGGCAAACAGAAGGACGAATGAGGCTTTGGCTGCTTTATCATTAGCCCAGAGGTTGGATCCTAATAATCGGTTAGTAAATGCGGAAGTAGATAGAGTATTTGAACTGTTTATGGGACGGGCACGTCGTCAACTTCGGACGCATAAAGATATACAGGGCGCCCGGTTGGCCGTTAAACGGGCGTTAGAAGTTAAGCCCCATGATCCTGGTGCTATTGAGTTGTCTCAAAAAATTAGTCCTGAGGTTGTGGTCCCTGTTCATTCGTCTCCGCCCCCACCAATTTCTGCAGCAGCTCCCAGTAGGCCGGCAAAAGAAGAGTCTCCGGCCATGCGAAAAACAAGAAAAGCCGGATTATTATCAGCTGCAGAAAAATATATGCTTGAGGGCAATATATCAATGGCTGTTAATTGTGCCTTATCAGCGATGAAGCTTACTCCGCATGGGAAGGAACTCAATGATTTCTACGATTCGCTGGATGCTGTTTCAGAAGTGCGGTTGCGTCTAGGCCTGATCTCTGCAAAAAGTGATGTAGACAATCATGTCCGGATTATGCCCAGGCTCCTTATCTCCCTTATTGAACAGGGAGAGATGGACGAAGCCAGGCAAATCGGCTCACTTTTGCGGCAGTCAGAAATTGATACTTCCCAGATTAGTTCCCCTCTCTTTGATTCCGGCTTTGATTTATTTTGCGAGGGAACGTATGCCGGAGCAGCCAACTCTTTTACTATTGCTCATGAGCTGAACCCGGCGGAGGTTGAAATTTATTGCATGATGGTTGCCAGTAACCTGTTTGATAGATACCCTCTTTTAGCTTCGACAAAAGATAGCCGTCAACTGCCTAGTAATCTGCAAGGGCTGCGTAGATTTGCCAGTCGGCTTAGCCAAATGGTGCGAGTCATCAGACATGTCAGAGAGCATCCGGGAATTAAAGCCGCCGAACTCAAAGCATCATCTTCGGTGATTGGGGAGTTCCTTTTTGAAAACAAAGTATTTTCAGGTCTCAAACAAGCTAAAGCTGTAGCTGGAATGACAGATTTAAATCTATGCCGCAAAATAATAGCTAAACTGGAAACAGAACTTTTGCTCTGTTTGGCTGAGGCTGATCTCCCGCCGGTGACTGACAATGCGAAACAATACTGCCTGATGTTGATCGAAGAACTCCAGGCCCGATATCCCTACAAACCCAGAGAGAATGATATTGTGCTCCCGGAAGATCGGAGAAGCATTGAGCGGGTTATTCATCGGGCGAAGCAAGTCATGGCTGTAATTAGATTTTTTGAGGAAAACGAGGCTGCCGGGAAAAATGAAGTTTTCGCAGCCGGAAAGATTAAAAATCTGGTTTATGGGCCAAGGGGGCATATTGTGGTCAATGGTATTGTTGAGGGGCATGCTTTAGCTGCTGCCGATAAATTGGTTTCTGCCAAAGTTATTGCGGACTTAAGGCGACGTGCCGGGCAGTTAGAGGATGTTAATATTATTGAGCCCTCTCCAATTGAAGAAGACGTTTTGGCTGATGCAGAGCCAGTTGCTGAGCCAAGAGATGAACTTGCAGCGAAAAGATCAAGAGTAATCAAGCATCTCTTGGATAATCCTCGATTGACTTTTTATGACCTTGAACAGAAACATCCAGAGATCTTAGCCCTGATTAATGATCCGGAAGTGTTTGGGAATATGAGAGTGGCCAGAGTAGCGGCAAAAGTGGAAAAGCGCAAAATAATAAAAGCGGCAGAGGAAAAAATTACTGAGGGGGTTTGGGCTGGTTTTACACCGCAGCAAAAAGAAGTGCTTAAATTCTTTATTTTTGACAACCCAAACATTTCGGTCCTGGACCTGAAAAGGAATCACCGCAAAATATATAACATGATATTCCATCGTCATCTCTTTACCGGTATTGGACAGGTAAGAGCGTTGGCTGCGGAAATGAAGGCGAAAGTAAGCCCGTGTCGCAGCTAAGAAAGTGAAATTTTAGCCAAACCAAGCCGATAGATAACTACCATGAGAGTATCCTTTCCTATCCGTGGTCCCAAAATTCAAGAACTCAGGGATAAAAGACTTGAACGGTCCGATCTACGCAAAAATAATGATGTCAGTTTGCTTTGTGATCGAATACTTCAGGATCTCCGATCAAGATTTTCCTTTTTAAGAACTTCCAATCACCCTGTCAATAGTCCGATGATGACGGTGGCGAAAGTTGAAGCAAGGATATTGGGAGTGCTTAAAGTGGTGCACTTTTTTGAGACTAATCCTCCCTTTAAAAAGGATGAATTAAAAGCCCTGGCTGATCGTGGAGATGAGGAATGTCGAAACGTATATAGCTTACTCTTTGGCAGTGATTATAAGGTTATGGGATTGAAAGAGGTTATGGCAATAGTTGGTGTGTCAGAACGACCAGAGTTGGTAAGGAATGTTGTTATTCGGTTGCTGGCCGAATGGGTAGCCTTGGACAATATTGAGACAGCAATTGCTCGTTATCAGGAGGAGGAAGGTCGGATAAAAATTGCTGAACCTAAGCAAAAGAAAGAGCCGCAAAAACCGCGTGTTAGTGTTAGTGAATGTGTATTGGCTCAACTGCTAAACAGGCCCTTTACCCCCCTGACCTCATTTTCGTCCCAGGAGAGGCATGACATATTATTAGTTTATGGCTGTATTGCCAGAGCAAGAGCCGAAGCTGTATTAGCTCGTGCTAAACGGGCTCAGCAGCCGATCGAACAGGTATTTTTACGAGATTCCAGTCGGCGCCAGGTTGTTGAATATTTTATCAGGCACGGACAACAGTCTATGGCGGTGGTGGCAAAACGAGCGCCGCGAGTCCATCAGGCAATTCTTGCTGATCGCATTTTTAAAGGGGTTAAGGAATTACATGTCATAGCGGTGGCTGTTCAAATGGAACGGGAGGCGCAAAATGGCTAATATAGTTTTTATTACAGGTGGCTCAGGCGCGCGGGGAATTGCCAGAGAGATGGCCAGACGCAAATGTCATACAGCTCATATTATCAATGTTTCTGACAGTGGTGGTAGCACCAGACAGTTAAGATTGTTGTTTGAGAAACTGCCGGCCATCGGAGATCTACGCAGTCGTTTGATCGACTTGGCTGATCGGGAGTCTCCTGCTTATGAGGCGTCAACTGCTTTACTTAAATATCGATTGCCTGTTGATAAAGAGCCTGCGGAATTAGAAAGAGAATGGCAATCAATATTAAAAGGGGATCATCGACTAGTTCAAGCTATTGATAATGAAGCTTTTACCAGGATTTTGCTTAAAGAACTCAATGTATGTGAGACTGAGCGCCGTATTGTTGAGCATGAACAACGAGTCTTGTTTGACCTGGCCAAAGCCAGTATTGGAAACCTATTTTTAGCCGGCGCATATTTTGACTATGGACAGAGTTTAGAAACAGCAATTTTCCTTTATCATCAGCTGGCGAATGTGCGGGGGGATGTAATTCCGGCGACGACAGAAAGTCTCACGTTGGCGGCTAAACTGGAGGATGGGACCAATCTTGTTGAACAGCATGTTATTTCACATGAGAAAACATCGCCCTCACCCATAAAGGAACTATTTTATCTGGATTGGGCATATCCTTGCCTGGACGCACCTATTATTCCCCGGCTTCATAAGGACGCGATAGCTGCAATAGCTAACGCTGATATGATCGTTTTTTCTATGGGGAGCTTCTATACCAGTATTCTTTCTACATTATATATAAGAGGGATGGCAGAGGCCGTTAGGAGCAATACCAAGGCTGTAAAGGTTTTTACTGCTAATCCGACTGAAGACAGGGAAACTGTTGGTATGACAACCGGGATGATGGCCGGAAAAGTCATTGATACTCTGCGTCGCTTTGACTCCTCCCCCAGCACGGTTGATGGCGATTATCTTCAAAGGGTTTTTGTCGGTGAATGGGCGGGAATATTAGCCCCTGGTTTACATCCCATTTCTCAAGACCTAGCAGGTTTGGATTTGGAAAAGACTTCTTCTTTGCTTAAACCAGTTTATGACAAAGACGACCTGGCTAAAGTTGTGGCTGTCCATTATCAAGCTAAGACTTTGGCAGATGAGCTGATGCGCTTGGTTGCTTAAAAGTATTTATAGTGAAATTTTCTGATTTATCTAGCGAAACTAGTTTGGAGGATAAAAAATTATGAGCGCAGTATCAAGAGTAATTATCTGGTCCCCAAAAGTTGGCGAAGGACGTGCTTCAACCACTAAAATGATGGGCCATCCTTTTCAGAGAATGAGTAACACTTTGAAACCGTTCCCATTGAAGGCTGGGTTTAAACAATTCCTAATTCCGTTATTAAGCGTTTTTCCTTTGCAGGAGATCCGCTGTGATGTATTGGGTCAACGTTTGCTCGATCAGGTGCTGAGCAAGTTTGATTTATCTGACCTCTCCCCTGGAGAGGTAGTAATGGAGCCGATGAAATTAATTGAGGCTTTGGAAGAAGCGGTCCTGGGTCTTGCTGAACATTCTGCCGGGACTACTCAGGCCAGATTTATTGTGGTTGAAAGATATGATGTACAGAAAGATGTGACGGACAAGATTTTAGTTTTTGTTGCCGCGTTACACAATATTTCTACTGTTGATCGATATTTAGCAGAAGTTAGAGATGCCGAAGTTGTTGAGCTTGATCTGACCGAGGTTGGCGCTGATGTTTCTCTAGAGCACGCACTTTATTTGGATTCTGTTGATAAAACAAGGGATGTTCGATCACAGTGGCAGCATCCGGGAAATTATCCAAAAGATTGAAAATAACTGAAATTTTTCAGAAAAGTGTCTGATAAAAAGATAGAGACTTTTAAAGCCCTAAGAAATTAGGGCTTTTTTATTTTAAGGGGGAAAAGAAAATGAATAGAACGATACATCCAAGAGCAGGACAGAAGTTGGCGTCGCATGAGCTAATCACCAGAAAACAAATGCGCGATCTTTATGGGAAAAAGCGAGCTAAAACAGATAAAGTTAAGAACGGGACTTCTGGACACAGAGGTAAAGCCGGTGCCGGCTTTAACAGGTCTCAGGTTGCTTCTATGACCCAAGCCTTAGTTGATATTAGAAATGAAAGAGGGACTTATGGTCCTGATGTTCTCTCTCATTTAAAAGGGAAACCTGCAGGCTCAGTCGTTGTCGGTCATGATGTTAGAGCTCTTTCTGATTTTGCAAGAGTAACTACAATTGGTGTTTTGGCCGCTAATGGGGTCACTTCGATTGTTGATATTGATGGCCGAGCTGTCCCTACTCCAGTTGTCTCTCGACGAATCATCAATGGAAACAAACAAGCAGAAAGTGGAACTGAAGGTATTATTGTAACTGCCTCTCACAATGCTCCAGATAATGGCGGGATCAAATCGAATGGACAGGATGGTGGTCCAAACACAAGAACTGCACAAATTGATGAAAGAAGTAATCAATTACTGCCAAATGCTAGTGAGATTGCTCAAGTGTCAATGGAAGAGGCTGTTGCCGCGGGACTAGTTGTTACAGAGGACTTGCAGGGGCAATATGTCGCTGAGTTACCTTTAGTTGTTAATATTGAAGCTGTTCGTGAAGGGAGATTCGCGGCCACTTCTCTTGGTGGATCGGCACATGGCTATTATGAAAGAATAAATGCAGAACACGGGACAAACATTGTCGAGCTGCTTGCTCAACCAGATCCTGCAGGAGCAAATCGTACAATAGATCATGATGGTGTGCATAGGGGAGATCCTTCTTCTCCATATGTTATGAAGGCTGTTGATGGGATGCGTAAAGAACATAATGTTCCTTTTGTCGGAGCCAATGATAATGATGCTGATAGATTCGGTGGCGAAGATTCAACTGGAATTCTCAACCCTAACCATATTCTCAGTGTTGTTTTTCATCATCTGGCAACAACTCGTGGATTTGATCAGAGCATGGGGATTGGTAGAACCATCGGAACCTCTCATATGTTGGATGCTATTGCTAATTCCTTAGGCCGGCCGGTTCATGAAGTGAACGTCGGTTTTAAATATTATGTTAAAGGACTAGTCGAAGGTCGTTATGTCTTGGCAGGTGAAGAGAGTGCTGGCTTTAGTGTGCCTCAAATGGATGGGAGTACTTGGGTTACGGAGAAGGATGGTATCGTGGCTGTACTACTAATGATGGAAATTATTGCTTCGACAGGCAAGGATATCGGAACTTTGTATGGCGAATTAGTCGCTAAACATGGAACCTTCAACTATGATCGAGTTGATAGTCCTGCCACTGATGCTAAGAAAAAGAGATTAAAAGCCTTGGCCAGTGATCCAGCTGAGGTCCATAGACTATTAGATGGAAAAAAAGTTAATGGCCGTGATATTGAGCGAATGGTTATCGGTGATGGTATTAAGGTTGTTTTGAAAGGTGGAATTTGGGTATTGAAGAGACCTTCTGGGACAGAACCCATTATTAAGGATTATCAGGAAGCTCATGATCAACCATTGGGAGTTGCCGCTAAAGCGTCCGAAGAGCTTGATGCGTTATTAGGTTTACCTAGTTAACCCCTCACCTTCCCCTAGTGGGAGAGTGATGGATGTAGTAAAATAAAAAAGGTTGAATAAGCCCCTCGACGATGCTCGGGGCAAGGAGGAAAAAATGGAAGGATCAGTAGCAATGCCCAGACCGATAAATAAAACAGGTGCCTGGAGAAATCTTTGGCTGCATACGCAGGCAAGACGGATAAACCCATTAAAGTTAAGAGAGGCTTTTAAAAATGATCAGAAAAGATCCGATAACCTCTCTGTTGAATTAATGTCTCCAGAAGGAACTACGGTTGAATATGATTACTCTCGCCAATTAGTGACTTCCACAACTATGCGTTTGTTGTTAAAACTGGCTGATGCGGCCGGTCTAAAAGGCAAGATCGAGGCTATGTTTAACGGTGAAAAAATCAACGTTACTGAAAACCGTGCTGTTTTGCACACGGCCTTAAGACAATCATCTGACCTACCTGTTATGGTTGACGGAAAAGATGTCATGCCTGGAGTTAAGAAGGTTTTGGCCGATGTTAAGCAGTTTTCAAAAGAAATTCATGATGGGACTCGGACTGGTGTTAGCGGTAAGAAAATAAAAAATGTTGTTGCTATCGGTATTGGGGGATCATATTTAGGCCCTGCCTACTTGGCTGAAGCTTGTGAAGCTTATGCTGATAAGGGGATGACCTTAAGATTTGTAGCGAACGTAGATGGATCAGATTTTGCTAAGCAAACAAAGGATCTTGATGCTGAAGAGACTATGTTTATTATTGTTTCCAAAACTTTCACTACTGCAGAGACGATGATGAATGCGCAAACTGCAAAAGCCTGGATGATTAGTAAGTTAAGTCATAGTGGCCCTACAAAAAAACCTGATGAAGTAATCAGAAGCCATTTTATCGCTGTTTCCACTGCTGCGGACAAGGTTGAAGCTTTTGGGATTGATACAGCGAACATGTTTGGGTTTTGGGATTGGGTTGGTGGACGTTATAGCGCGACCTCTGCTGTTGGAGCTGTTCCTCTTTCTCTTTTTCTAGGGTATGAAAAGTTTGAGCAAATTCTACGTGGTGCTGAATGGATGGATCAGCATTTTAGAACCGCGGAATTTAGCAAAAATATTCCGGTTCTTTCTGCGTTAGTAGATGTTTTAAATATAAATTTCCTTGGGTTCAGAATTCGTGCTCTACTCCCTTACTCTCAACGATTGGCAAAATTTCCAGGATATACTCAACAAGGTGAGATGGAGAGTAATGGCAAACGGGTCGATTTATTCGGACGTGTTGTAAGCTTCTTTACTGGGGAAGCGGTTTTTGGTGAGGCCGGAACAAATGGTCAACATTCTTTTTATCAGTTGCTTCACCAAGGTGTTACAGTTCCAGCTGATTTCATTGCTTTTAGAAAAGCACAGCCTGGTTCGGAGTTAGGAAAAAATACAGCAGAGGCTGTTTCTCATCAAAATGAGTTGAATGCTAACGTTCTTGCTCAGGCCGATGCTTTGGCTTTTGGAAAAAACGAGGCTGAGGTTAGAGCTGACTTACAAATAGAGGTTGATAAAGGGAAAATAACGCAGGAAAAAGCTGAGGCTCTTGTTTCCCACAAAATATTTACCGGGAATAGACCGTCAAGCACCATGATCTTTGAAGAATTGACCCCCTTCGTTACTGGCGCTCTCTTAGCTTTGACAGAACATCGAACGGCTGTTAAAGGCTTTATTTGGGGGCTGAATAGTTTCGATCAATGGGGTGTTGAGTTAGGTAAAGCATTAGGTGTTGATATTCGTAAGCGAATGTTGGGTGTTAATGCAGGTCAATCGTTGAATACTGATGGATTAGTCCATTCAACAGCTCGCATGCTCAAAAACTTGTTGCATATTTCTTAATCTTCATAGAGCCTCGATAGCGTATTTTGCGTTGTCGAGGCTCTTTATAAATTTTTCCACCACCCCCGCCACCTCATTCCCATTCCCATGGATTAGTACGATCGAGCCGTCTTGAATTTTCTCCCCCTTCCCCAACCATGCATCCGCATCCAGATTGATATAGCCCAGAGATTTAAGTTCTGCCAAACGTTGCTTATTGTGTCTTAACCCGGGAAAACGGAAGTATTTGGACGGTTTTAAGTCATGTGTTTTCATCAGCTTTTCATTCTCCAGAACCTCGTATCTAAGGTCAACTTCCGGATTGTTGAGAAAATCTTTGTCAATCGGATGGGTAAACGAATGATTGACCCAGGTGATATCGAGATACATCTCTTTAATCTCTTCTAATGCCTTCTCATGCCTTCTAATCCACCCACCAGCTACACAGACTGCGATCGGCGTCGGCTTACCCTGCTCCAACCCATAATCTTCTAAAGCGGTGAATAGCCGTTTCTCATAGGGTTTGCTTGATTGGCAAAGATCGATGGTGATGTAAATATTTTGCGTAGGCTCTTTGCGACTTAGCGTCTTAGCGGCCAAAGAACTATTGCCGCAAAGGCGCGAAGACACTAAGGAAAAGACAAGGAGAAATAGTATTATTCTAAATAAGTTTTTCAAAGTCTGACTCCGAGATAACTTTTACGCCAAGTTTAATAGCCTTATCATATTTCGATCCCGGGGCAGTTCCAGCTACCACATAATCTACATTCTTAGAAACAGACGAGCTCGCTTTTCCGCCTAATTTCCTGACAATTTCTTCAGCCTGCGGCCGACTAAACTTCTCCATCCCTCCAGTGAAAACAAATGTCTTCCCCCCTAAAGGCCTAGATCCTAGAGGCCTATGAGCCTTTAAGTTCACTCCCGCTTTCTTCAGCTTCTCAATTAGGTGCCGATTAGCAGACTGTAGAAAGAAGAGAACAATCGATTTTGCAACCTTCGGACCGATCTCATGGATCTCCGCCAGCTCGGCTTCCTTGGCTTGAGCCAGCTTATCAATATCCTCGAAATGATCAGCCAGGATCTGTCCCGTCCGTTTGCCGACCATCCTGATCCCCAAGGCAAAAAGGAGCCGTTCGAACGGTCGATCGAGGCTCGACTTAATTGAATCAATTATCTTTTGAGCCGACTTGTCGGCCATCCTTTCTAGCTTAACAATCTCATCTTTTTGTACCGAATAGAGATCGGCCGCGTCTTTGACCTGTTTGGCTTCTACCAGCTGATCAACAATTGCCGGCCCGACATGCTCGATATCCATCGCCTCTCTGGTACAGAAATGACGGATCCTCTCCTTGACTTGAGCCGGACAAGCGGCGTTGGTGCATCGGGCAATCTTTTCTTCATCCGGCCGAAATATCTTGGAGTCACAGATCGGGCATTTGGTGGGCATAACAAATTCTCGCTCTTTGCCTGTCCGTTTACCCTTTACAACCTCCACAACTTCAGGAATTACTTCCCCTGCCCGCTGAACCTTAACATGGTCGCCGATTTTAATTTCCTTTCGCTTAATCTCGTCTTCATTATGCAGAGTGGCTCGCTTTACGAGTACTCCGGCTAAACGGACCGGTTTGAGGTGCGCGACCGGTGTAATGGCTCCCGTTCGGCCGACCTGTACCTGAATGTCTTCTACTATCGTTTCTGCCTGCATCGACGGGTATTTGAATGCAATTGCCCATTTCGGATGATGGCCAGTAGCACCCAGTTTCTTCTGATCAGCTAGATCATTAACTTTAACTACAATTCCATCAATCTCATAAGCCAGCTTTTCTCTCTTCGATTCCCAATCCTTAATGTATTTTTTAACTTCTTCCAGCCCCCGACAGAGTTGAATATTTGGACTAATCTTAAAGCCGAGCTTTTTGGCTTTTTGAAGATTGGCCAGATGAGTCTCCATTCCAGCTTCGGCATAATAGACAAAAATATCCAACGGCCTTTTGGCTGCAATTTTAGAATCCAACTGTCTGAGTGAACCGGCCGCCGCATTTCTCGGATTGGCAAATAGCTGTTCTTCGTTTGCTTCTCTCTCTTCATTGACCTTAAGGAACTCATTGTATGGGAGATAGACTTCACCCCGGACCTCAATATCAACCGGCTCGTTAAGAACCAAGGGGATCGATCTGATAGTTTTTAAATTCTGAGTGATATCCTCTCCGGTTGTTCCGTCTCCTCTGGTTGCTCCGGTGACTAGTTTCCCCTCTTTATAAATCAAAGAGACGGCTAGTCCGTCCATCTTGAGTTCGCAGACATATTCAATCTTTTCTTTGCCAAGTCCCTTCTCCACCCGGCCATTAAAATCGACCAATTCTTCTTCGTTCATCGCATTCTCCAGCGACATTAAGCGGGATTTGTGGGTGACGGTTTTGAATGATGAGAGAGGATTACTCCCAACTCTTTGGGAAGGAGAATCAGGGGTAATCAGGGAAGGGAATTGCTTTTCTAGGGCCAGCAGTTCGCGAAATAGTTTATCATATTCCTGGTCGCTGATTGTCGGATTATCTAGAACGTAGTATTGATAACTATAATCATGGAGCTGTTTGCTAAGTTTCTCGTGCTTATTCTTTATGTCCATGTAATATATCCTCTACCGGGATTACTATTGTATCAAGCTTGCCGACCTTAGCCAAGGTGACGATTGCGTCCATGGATAAAGCTTGGGATAAGCGGAACGGATGGGCCATGGTTCTAACGAGTTTAGAGAGATGCGCTCCGCAACCCAAATCGTCACCTAGATCGGATACCAGCTGGCGGATGTAGGTCCCTTTGGAGCAGACGATCTCGAGGTCTACATGGGGGAATGCGTAACGGGTAATGAGTAACGAGTGAATTGTAATTTTTCTCGGTTTGCGTTCGACTTCTTTCCCCTGGCGGGCAAGTTTATAAAGTCGTTGGCCGTTAACTTTAACCGCTGAATACATGGGTGGAACTTGTTCAATTTCGCCAGTATATTTTGGTAATAACTTTTGGATTTGCTCTCTCGTTGGTAGTTGGGATTTGCTTTGGATTTTTGGGTTTTCGGTTTGGATTTCTTTTCCCTCGGCATCTTGAGTATCTGTCCTTACTCCCAAAGTCATCTCCGCCAGGTAGCCTTTATCTCCGGTAAGAAACTGATCGATGTGTTTGGTTGCTCCACGACCGATAAAGACCGGCAGGACACCGGTCGCCATCGGATCAAGGGTCCCCGAATGCCCGACTTTCTTTACGCCTGTGAGGTTGCGGATCTTGGCGACCACATCAAAGGAGGTCCAGGCTTGAGGTTTATTGACGATAATAATGCCTTCCATATGACCCCATTATAACAAAAAAGAGTGAAATCTTCTGAAAAATCAACAGATAAATAATTATTATGGCGAGTCATTATTATTCGGTACAAGTTCAAAAAGGGACAGGTCGGCATATGTTACTGCCGCGCGAAACAAAGATTCGGGTTGCATCCGAAATGGTTCGTACTTCCCTCAATACTCTGATCGCAATAAATATAATTGCCAATGATCTTGATTTGGCAAAACTGGCTACGTACTTAATGGCCTCCGTTATGACAGACTCCATATCTGCCGGGCGTATTCCAAGTTATATCTTCCCTTCATCAACAACTGCCGCAACATCTATTAGAGCCTTTTCCGCGGTTTGTAGAGCAAAAAGATTTAGTGGCAGAAGCTTTAATATGGATGAGTATTTGGTTAGTGAACCAAACAGTGACCCGATGTTGCTCCCTAGTGATCATCCCTTGAGCCTGCAGAAACAGATGGAAGAGACAGGCTTATTTAAGGTTCCAGATTGGGCCCCCTATTTTCCGGCAATTGCTGATGTTGGGACCGGACATTTTGAGCGGCGGATTGAGGCTTGGGGAGGGATAGATATGGTCGTTTTGCCATATGGGGTGAATGGTCATGTCGGTTTCTATGAGCCTCGTGACCATCAGTCAACGGATGCGGCAAGAGTAGAGACTGTTAGCCTCCAATCGGTAGTTGAACAAACCAGAGAGAGAAATGCCAGGCTTATGGGTGCAAATATGGATGAAATCCCTGGTTATGCAGTGACTGTTGGCCCGGGAACAATCTTTGGAGTCCCGGGGCTCTTAAGTCCTCCGCGTCATGTTCTCTTAATGGCTACTCAAAAAGAGAAGGCAGGCATTACAAAAAGAGCTTTAACCGAGAGAGTTAGTGCGGAATGTCCTTTATCTTTTGTTCAGGAATATATTGCCAATGGGGGGATGTTGACAGTCCTGCTTACCGAAGAAGCTGCAAGCTCTTTTTAAGCCAGATACTTTGAGGCCTTAAGATGTTTAATCACTTCGGCCACAACTTCGTTTTTAACCATATCCATTCTCCCTCTAACGACCGCCCCCGCCGCCCTAATGTGCCCGCCCCCGCCAAAATGTTTGGCGATCTGGGAGACATTGATTTTTTCTTTTGAGCGAAAGTTGATTTTTACATGTCCCTCTTCTTCACGAAAAAGGATGGCAACTTCGGTCGTTTCGATCGAGCGGAGCTGATCGACCAACCCGATCAGGTCTTCACTTTTGGCCTGATACTTTTCCATCATCTCTTGATTAACCATTGCCCAGGCAACCTTACCGTCTTCCGCAGATTCTAGGTTGGTCAGGGCCTCGGCCTGGATCTTAATGTTGGCCAAATTTTTATTGTCATAAATCCTGGTGGTGATGGAATGCGTATTTATTCCGGTCTTTAATAGATCGCTGGCCATCTCAAAAGTGGCCGGTGAGGTGTTCTCATAACGAAAATTACCTGTATCAGTGATCAGAGCGACATAAAGGTTTTCGGCTATCCCACGGTTAATCTTAAGCCCGAGCTGTTTTGATAATTTATAAACCAGTTCGGCGGTCGAAGAGGTCAACGCTACGTAGTTAATATCGCCGTACTTAGTGTTATCCGGATGATGGTCGATGTTAATTACGTTCTTGCAGAAATTGGCAAAAATGGCTTTATCTCCCAAACGGGAAATGTCGGACGCGTCCATGGCAAATAACTGGTCATAGATCCGGTTGGGGGTCGGTGTGCGACGGACTTTATCGGATCCGGGTAAGAAGCGGTAGTTTTTTGGGACTCCATCTTCCGAGTAGTAATCAACTTTCAAGCCAAACTGCGTTAAAAGCTGCCCCATGGCGAGCATCGAACCGAGCGAGTCACCGTCAGGATCAATATGGGAGGCGACTAAGACATTCTTGGAGTCTTTAATCGCCTGCTTAATCGCGTTGGCTGTTTCTTTCATTATTGTCCCTATTAAATTTGGACATGATGTTTAGGACCTGACTCCCTTTTTCCAGCGAATCGTCTCTAACAAAGCGGATCTCCGGTACCGAGCGAAATTCAATTTCATCCCCTAATTTACCCCGCACAAAACTGGTGGCCGACTGCAGCCCTTTCATCGATTCAACTTTTTGGTTTTCATCACCTAATATGCTAATAAAAATCTTGGCGTTTTCTAAGTCTGAGGTGAGTTCAACTTTGGTAATGCTGACAAAACCGATGCGGGGGTCATTAACATCTTCTCTGATGATCGCGCTGACCACTTTTTTTATCTGTTCGGCTATTCGTTCTGGTCGGCTCATCTTTTCCTTGCTTTTTCTCTGATCTCAAAACACTCGATCTGATCGTCTGCTTTAAAATTGATGTAGCCTTGCAGGGCGATGCCACATTCAAAACTCTGCTCGACCGATTTAACGTCTTCTTTAAACCGTTTGAGCGATTCCAGTTTTCCTTCGAAGATCTTTTCTTCGTCACGAAAGATCCTGATCTTGGCCCCGCGCTGCATTTTGCCGTCGGTGACAAAACAACCGGCAATGACTCCGACCTTGGAGAACTTAAAGGTGTTGCGAACTTCTGCATGACCAAGGACCACCTCTTCATATTCGGGCTCGAGCAACCCTTCCATCGCCAGTTTGATATCGTCGATCAGCTTGTAAATAATGTCGTATTGCCTGACCTCAACCCCTTCTTGAGAGGCGATGTCGGAGGTGTTCCCCTCGAGCGGAACATTAAAGCCGACTACGATCGCCTTAGAGGCTATGGCGAGCATAATATCAGATTCGGCGATAGCACCGACCGATTTATGAATGATGTTTAAGGTGATGTTCCCAACGGTCAATCCCTGGATTGATTGATTGATCGCGTCAAGGGAACCTTGAACATCGGTTTTGAGGACCAGATTTAAATTCTTTTGTTCTCCTTCTTTGATATGTTTGGAGAAATCTTCTAATGAGAGGATGTTGCGTTGAGCGGTTGTTTTAATTTTTTGTTGATTATCTTCAGCTAATTGCCTGGCTACAGACTCTGATTTGACTACTGTCAGCAAATCACCAGAAGTGGTGATATCGGCAATCCCTAATAGCTCGGCCGGTCGAGAAGGTCCTGCTTCGGTCAGTCTTTTTCCATGTTCATCAAAAAGGGCCCTGACCTTGCCGTAGGTCGAGCCGCTATGAAAAATATCGCCAATCTTCAGGGTCCCGTTCTTAACTAAGATATCGGCGACCGGTCCCTTCCCCTTATCCAGTCGTGATTCGATAACAATGGCGACCGGGTTAGCGGCCGGGTCGGCTTTTAATTCCAGGACTTCCGCTACCAAGAGGATCATTTCGAGCAGGTCATTTATTCCTTCTTTTTTTAGCGCCGAGACAGGGACCATGACAGTTTTTCCACCCCAGTCTTCGGCCAACAGATCGAGTTTGGAGAGTTGAGTTTTAACTTTATCGATATCGGAATCAGGTTTGTCGACTTTGTTGATTGCGACAATGATCGGGACTCCGGCTGCTTTAGCATGATCGATCGCTTCGACAGTTTGTGGTTTGACTCCGTCATCAGCCGCGACAACTAAAATTGCGATATCGGTCACACTAGCCCCCCTGGCTCGTAAGGCGGTAAAGGCTTCGTGCCCCGGGGTATCCAGGAAAGTGACTTTTTTTCCTTCGATTTCAACCTGGTAGGCGCCGATATGTTGAGTGATTCCACCGGCTTCACCTTCGGCTATGCGGGAAGATCTGATGGCGTCCAATAGTTTGGTTTTGCCGTGGTCAACGTGGCCCATGATGGTGACTACCGGGGGACGGGTAACCAGCTGTTCAATATCGATGTTATGAGATTTTGCTTCATCTGTCTTCTTAGGAAGTTTAAGAATCAGGTGATGCCCCAAATTGGCGGCGACCCCTTTGGCCATATCGGTGCTGATCATCTGATTGATGTTGGCCATCGCCCCTTTCTTCATTAATTCCATGATCACGATAGACGGTTTTTCTTTGATCAGCTCTGATAAGTCTTTGACGGTGATCGATTCGGTTTCGATGGTTATGGCTTCGCGGTTTTTTTCATCGGGCAGAGCCACCTCTGCCGCTGGGATCGGAGCTGCTACAGGTTTTTCTGGTTCTATTTTCTTTGTTTCTACTTTTTCAACTGGTTTCTCTTTTGAGGGGTGGACAGATTCGGTGACGATCCGGGCGGTCTCTTCATCAATTGATGAAGCTGCAGTTTTGGCAGGAACATCAAAATCTTTTAATATTTTGAGGAGTTCTTTGGGATCGATATTTAGTTTGATCGCCAAGTCTCCAACCTTAATCTTATTTTGCTTCTTCGTCATGTTGCTCCTTAAGTTTTTTTATCGCATCGGCCGGGACCAGACTGTTGGCCGCTTTAACTTTGTAACCGAGCTTTTGCAGTTTGCCAACAATTTCAATGCTCTTCAAACCAAAATCTTTAGCTAATTCACTCACTTTGATTTTAGCTTCCTCGACGTCTTTCTCAGCCGCTTCAATCGGCTCCTTAGTTGCTTCTGCTTCGTTTAGAATATCGAGTTTCCAACCGGTAAGCTTAACGGCTAAACGGACATTCTGCCCCTCTTTGCCGATCGCCAGAGAGAGGTCTTTTTCAGGTACGTAAACTTTGGCCGACATCTCTTTTTTGTTCAGGATTACTTTGCTCGGTTTGGCCGGGCTGAGCGAATTGACGATCATCGCCCCCGGTTTATCTTTCCATTCGATAATATCGATCCTCTCCGGACCGATCTCTTTAACAATATTTTGGATCCTGGCTCCCATATGACCGACACAAGTGCCGACTGCCCCAATTTTTGGATCGTTGGAGAAGACCGCAATTTTGGTCCGTCGACCCGCTTCGCGGGCGATCCCTTTGATCTCCAGAATCCCGTCTTTTATTTCAGGGATCTCCAGTTCAAATAGTTTCTTTATTAGCCCTGGGTGAGCGCGGGAGACAACGACAAAAGGGCCTTTGGGGGTTTTTCTGATCTCCACTACATAGAGTCTCACCTTTTCACGTTCACGCAAAATTTCGCCGGGGATCTGTTCGGTTGCGGCCAAGACAGTCTCTATTCGTCCCAGATTGACTAAATAGCCGCCGTATTCCCGTCGTTGGACGGTGCCGGTGATAATATCCCCGACTTTGGCGTTAAACTCGTTGAAGGCTTCGTCTTTTTCGGCCTCTCTGATCCTTTGAATAATAACTTGCTTAGCTGTTTGAGCGGCCAGACGACCGAAATCTCCAGGGGTAACATCCTTTTCTTTTTTCCCTTCTTTATGGATGATTCTAACATCCCCTTCTTTGGTGATTTTAACCTGCAGATTTTCTTCGTCTTCTTCTTTAAAACGTTTCTTCGCTGCGGAGAGTAAAGAGACTTTTATAGCCTCCAGAAGAGCTTCCTTGGGGATATTTCGCTCCCTTTGGATCTCCTCCAGCATCGCATCAAAATTCTCTATTTTCATCTTAATTTGCTCCCTTTAATCAGTGTCCTAACCCTGATTTGCCTATAAATCTAGGCGTAAAAACGCTATACAAAAGAAAAAGTGGGAGTTCTCCCACTTTTTCTTACAAATCCATTATAGCTAGCGTCTATAGGTATGTCAAGTTATTACCAGGAAAATGGGGGGCCCCATGTTTGGCCACCATCATTAGATAAATACCAGGTTGTCCCGTCAGTCGATCTGAGCATGGTCATATTATCACCGATAAAAAAGTAGCCGGTCGGATTTTCTTCGTTGTCTTCGAGCCCAACCCATTTTCGAAGAGTACTAGTTGTCCCGCTTTCTTTTGTCGTCCAGGTGACAAAATCGGCAGTTTCTAATATTGTGCCATTAGCTCCAACAATATATAAATTATTGCCAATCCCTCCCATAGTGTAAAAATCGGTTGAGCTGGATACTAAGTCGATATTACTTGATTCCCAGGTCAAGGCAAAGGAGTCGGAGGCAAGGAGCGTATTGTTTGCTCCAACAGCAAAAATAAGATTCATTTCCGGCTGATAAATGATCGAATAAAGATCGTTGATTGTATCGCTTTCAGCGACTGTCCATGATTCACCGGTATCGGTGGAGACAATGATTAATCCGTTGCTCCCGCATCCAAGTATTGTATTTCCCCCATTACTCGTCAAGGCAAAAATATCAAAAGTTGTGACCCCGGTAATGGCTTCAAACGTTCCTCCAAGGGTCTGACTCCTCAATATTGTTCCATTAGAGCCGGCAATGAGCCCGATCCCGTCATCATTAAAGACATCAAAAAAATAAAGAGTTTCAGTTGTGTCAGGGGCGTTAAATTGCTCACCCCAACCAGTTTCGCCGTCATTTGAGGCTAAATAGGTGCCGTTGGTGCCGAGCAAAGTTCCTGTTCCGTCGTCGTTGGAATATACCAAGTAAAAATCTTCTGAACTGCCGATGTCGAGTACTTCCCAACTTAACCCGGAATTATCTGTTCTTAATACCATTCCGTCTGCGCCCACGGCTAGCCCCACTCCGCTGGTATTGAAATTAATATCGTACAGGTTTGGCGCTAACGTGGTAGTCGTTGATGTGCTGGTTGTTGTTGTGGATGTCGAACTTGTAGTAGTTGTGGAAGTGGATGTAGTGCTTGCTGTTGTGGTAGTCGTGGAAGTGGAGGTTGTGCTTGTTGTTGCGCAGCCAAATAATAAAACACTAGAGATAAGTAATGTGCCGAGTAATAATTTAATCTTTATCATATTTCCCCCTCTTGTTTCTTAGTGTAAATATATCATCTCTTAATTGTCGATTCAAGTTTAAATTATTGTCAAAGAAAAAGGCCCTGGTTGCCCAGAGCCTTTTATCGGATCTTAAACTTATTAAACCAGACTACATCATACCGCCCATGCCACCCATGCCACCCATACCGCCACCTGGCATTGCCGGGGCAGCTGCTTCATCAGCCGGCTTATCGGCAATTAAACACTCGGTGGTTAGCAAGAGAGCGGCAATAGAGGCCGCGTTCTGCAGAGCGGATCTGGTTACCTTGACCGGGTCGACAATGCCAAATTTGAACATGTCGCCATATTCAAAAGTTTGAGCGTTGAAGCCGTGTCCCTGACCCAACTTTTTGACCTCTTCGACAATAACCGAACCTTCAAGCCCGGCATTGGTCGCGATCTGTTTTAGCGGAGCAACCAAAGCTTTTTTGACGATGGTTACGCCGACTTTTTCGTCACCGGTAGATTTCTTTTCCAGTTCCTCGATCTTACCAATTATATGAACGAGGGTGGAACCGCCGCCGGCGATGATCCCCTCTTCAACTGCCGCTCTGGTCGCAGAAAGAGCATCTTCGATCCGATGCTTCTTCTCTTTGAGTTCGGTTTCGGTCGCGGCCCCGGCCTTAATGACTGCGACTCCACCGGAGAGTTTGGCCAATCTTTCCTGCAGCTTTTCTTTATCGTAAGAGCTGTCGGACATCTCAACCTCTTTTTTGATCTGGGCGATCCGGTCTTTGATCGCTTTTTCGGTCCCTGCCCCTTCAATAATAGTTGTCTCTTCCTTGCGGATGACAATCTTCTTGGCTTTTCCGAACCAAGATTCGGAAGGGCTTTCCAGAGACAAACCTTTCTCATCGGCAATGACTTCGCCGCCGGTCAAAATAGCGATATCTTCGAGCATCGCTTTTCTTCTGTCGCCAAAGCCGGGAGCCTTAACGGCTACCGCATTTAAGGTGCCGCGGAGTTTGTTGACAACCAAGGTTGCCAAAGCTTCGCCTTCAATCTCATCGGCCAGGATGACCAACGGTTTGCCTTGCTGAACAACCATCTCAAGAGATGGGAGCAAGTCTTTGATCGCGCTGATCTTTTTGTCGGTGATCATGATGAAAGCATCTTCAAGGACACATTCCATTCTTTCACGGTCGGTGACCATGTAAGGTGAAGCGTAGCCCTTGTCGAATTGCATCCCTTCAACGACGTCGAGCGTTGTGGCAATCCCTTTGGATTCTTCAACGGTGATAACGCCGTCTTTGCCGACCTTTTCCATCGCATTGGCGATCAGGTCGCCGATTTCAGAATCGTTGTTAGCCGAAATGGACGCGACCTGGGCGATCGATTCTTTGGTTTCGATCTGCCGGGCCTGCTTCTTTAATTCGGCAACCGCAACTTCTACCGCCTGATTGATGCCACGCTTAAGTGACATTGGATTGGCGCCAGAAACAACGTTCTTGAGCCCTTCTTTGAATATAATGTGTCCCAAGATAGTTGCTGTGGTCGTCCCGTCTCCGGCGATATCGTTGGTCTTGGAAGCGACTTCCTTAAGAAGCTGTGCCCCCATGTTTTCGAATGGATCTTCCAAATCGATCTCTTTGGCGATGCTAACACCGTCATTGGTGATCGTTGGTGAGCCCCATTTCTTCTCTAATACAACATTGCGTCCGCGAGGTCCTAATGTGATCTTGACCGCATCGGCAACTTTGCTAACGCCCTTCTCCAGTTTTCTCCAGGCGTCTTCAAAAAATACTATATCTTTGCCAGCCATTAATATTTCACCTCTGTTTTAATTATGATTTGATTGCCAGGATATCGCGTTCTTGCAGGATGATGAGATCTTCGTTCTCGACTTTGATCTCGGTTCCGCCGTACTTGCTGTAAATTACCTTGTCTCCGACTTTGACTTCTAAAGCGACCTTTTTGCCGTCTTCGTATTTACCTGATCCGACAGCAATGACAGTCCCTTCTTGTGGTTTTTCTTTGGCTGAATCGGGCAAAACAATGCCGGACTTGGTCTTAATTTCTTCCGGAGCCGGTTTGATAACAACTCTGTCTCCGATCGGGGTTAAACCTTTGTTGGACATTTTCTTAACTCACCTCCCTGACTTTATTAGCACTCTCAACAGTTGAGTGCTAATATCATATCACGGGGTTTATTGGGGAGTCAAGACGACTTTTAACGAGTTTTGGGCTTCTGCGACAAGCTTAAATCCTTTTTGAATCTCGGCCAGAGGGAGGACATGGGTGATCAGCGCTTTAACGTTAATTTGTTTGTTTCTAATTAATTCGAGGGCTTCGGGCAAATCGTCCCCTGCCGCGCCGTAGGATGAGGTGATCGTAATTTCGTTGCGCCAAAAATCGACGGTCGGTATTTCGATATTTTTATTGGGGATGGCGAACAGGAGAATTGTCCCTTTATTATCAATACATCTAAACGCTTGTTCTATCGCTGAATAGGCCCCGGTGCAGACGATAATCCGGTCGGCCTTAAAGTCTAGTTTTTCTTTGGCGTTGATTATCTGGTCGGCACCAAATTCCTTGGCTTTATTTAGACGGTATTCGTTGATATCTGTGGCGATAACTTTGGCCCCTTTTAATTTGGCCACCATGACATTCAATA
>JBDRIF010000067.1:0-5510 GCA_043816125.1 bacterium | reverse complement strand
CCCGCAATTAACCACAAAAATACCTGCTACGAATAAGGCCATTAATAGTATTATCTCTTTAGTTTTCATTTCTTTACCCTCCATGTGGATTATGGTATATTTATATTTCATGGTCAACAAGATATTAAGAAAAGAAAAACTCAACGACAGTGTTAGCCGCATAGTGGTTGATGCTCCGCATATCGCGCGTGCTGCCAAACCCGGCAACTTTGTTGTTCTTATCCCGACCGATTATTGCGAGCGAATCCCTTTGACCATTGCCGATGCCAATGTGGAGAAAGGGACGATAGATATTATTTTCCAAATCGTTGGGGCGACAACCAAAGTCCTCAATTCGCTAAAAGTGGGAGATGAAATATCTCATCTGCTTGGACCATTGGGTGTTCCGACTCACATTAAGAAATATGGGACAGTTGTTGTAATCGGCGGCGGCGTCGGAATCGCGGAGATATACCCTGCTGTAAAGGCTATGATCGCAGCTGGAAATGAAGTTATTACTATTATTGGGGCCCGATGTAAAGAATTATTAGTTTATGAGAAAGAACTCCGAACTCTCAACTCCGAACTTCGAACTACAACAGATGATGGATCAGCCGGCCGCAAGGGGTTTGTCTCCGATGAGCTAAAGGATATTATCGCTTCCGGTAAGAAGATCGACTATGTAATTGCGGTCGGTCCGGTCCCGATGATGAAAGTCTGTTGTGATGTGACCAAACCTCATGGAATCAAGACCATGGTTTCTCTAAACACCCTTATGCTTGATGCGACAGGGATGTGTGGTGTTTGCCGTATTACAGTTGCTGGTAAAACCCGCTTTGCTTGTGTGGAAGGGCCCGAGTTTGATGGACACGAAGTTGATTTTAAAGAATTATCTGATCGTTTAAAAGCTTACAAAGATGTTGAAAAACAGGCTGATGAGCATGTTTGCAAGTTGTTGAAAGCGGGAGGATAAAATGAAACAAATATTTTTGGCTCTGTTCCTGGTTTTATCTTTAACACTATTGATAGGTTGTTCGACAACAACTGAAACGGCGACTACGACGACTACTACTGCCGCGACAACAACTACCACTACCACGACGACTACTATTCCTTCAGTTGTTAATATTACCGGAACAATTTCCTGGGAGGGGTTCAATAATCTGCCTCTGGGCGGAGTGGTTGTCAGTCTGGAGAGTGAAACCCGGACAACAACGACCGATGCCAATGGACAGTATTCTTTCAGCAGTGTAGAAGCGGGGACGCATACTTTGACTTTTTACCAGACCGGCTGGACGTTTTATCCGTCGAACGAGTCGATAACCGTCAGTGATACAGATGTAACGCAAAACGCGACGGCGGAGTTGACCGATTGGTCAATTGTGGATTTGGGAACAACAAATGATATATTTGATGTGCATGCGCTTTGTGGTGACTTTACATTAGTTGCGCTGGGGTGCGAAGCGGGAGAAATCTTTTTCAATCCTAATGTCTCTGGAGTGGAGTTGCCCAATCCGATACCTAATGTATGGGTCAATCCGACAGCAACTACTACAGAATCTTTTCCTTTTGTTGGTTGGGGTGATAGCGTAATACTTTGTGGTCAGGAAAATGCCTATATATGGCAGTACGACATAAATACTGAGCTCTGGTCCGAGTTTATTGACGGGGGATCTTTAGGGTTTCTCTCTCTCAATAATCTTGATACCGAAAATGAATTTTTGCTGACTGCTGATGGGATTTTAATTAGTATAGCTGATGATGCCCCTGAAGATCCGACGATATTAACTGACGTGAATAATTTCTTTGCTCTTTCTTCAACTGAAGTTTTGGCTGTTATTGATAATGGCTTAATCTCGATTACTGTTGACACGGGTCAAAACTGGACGACCGGTGCAGTCTCCCCTGCCGAGGATTTGAGCGATATCTCATCCATAACTCATGGTGGAGGACCCAGTTATCAGACTTCATCAAATGTTTGGCTTGTTAGCAATACCGGGTCAATCTGGTTTTCTGACGATAGAGGGGATAGCTGGGGTTCAACCGTCTCTGGCATACCGGTACAGCTTAATGCTATCACTTCCGCAGGCCCCGAGGTTTCTACTGCTGAAAGCTTTGTGGTCGGCAATGATGGATTGGTTTTGAGACATAAATAATTAGATAAATTTGTTTTCCTCTTGAGCGCATTTGTCTGCGATGAGGTGCAAGCTTAGTGAAATTCCCGTTCTGAATTGCCGAAGTATTATCGAGATAATTATGGCAATTCCAACTAAAACAAGGCATATGGATCACAGACAATCAAGAGCTGTTGGCAGTCGGACTCTGGCTGCGTTGGGAATTGATAACTCTTTACAAGGAACATTGAATTGGGCTCGGAAGGTAGGCAAAACCGATGCCCCTCTCTCAGAAAAATCCCAGGCTGCTTTGTCAGTTTGCCAAAAAGCGTTTGAAGAACGTCGATTTTTGATCGTGATTGAATGGGCGATGAGGGCATTTAATCTGAGAGCTTCTGACACGGATTTGGTTCGGGCGACCAGGGAACTCTTTATGGTAGCGGGAATTGTCAGCGATGGGGAAATTGGCGGGACAAAAGTAGAGCTGACTGACGCAGAGAAGCAGCTGATAATTGAACAGATGAGGGTTTTTGTGCAACGGGATCTCGCCCGGGCTTTGCCCAACATCCCCGAAGATTGCAAAAGACAAGCCTTAAGTATTATTCGGCGCCTATTTATTGTCAACTATCTCCCCTTACAACTTCAATTACTTGAACAGCTTTTTAACGAAACAACCGATCCGGAATTAAAGAACGGGGTAGCGGAACTGTATTTGTCCGCGGTCAGGCTGGCCGAGCAGAATCTCACCGACTTTCGGCTCGATCGGGAGAAATTGGAAACGATGGCCGCGTATGTTATTGACTGTTTACCAGCGCGGGTAGGCCACTCCGATTTTGTTGAGCAAGGATTCTCCAGTATTGTTACTAATTTGGGTGGTTTCGGTCTCTGGGATTTATTTGATCGGGCTATCGCCATTCATCCACCGGCAGCTGACGCCCCATTATCAATATATTTACGGTTGATCGATAGACTGCGACATGAGGGACCGGCTGCCGCTTATGAGGTTGTGGCTGAAATCCCTGATTTGGCCGCAATGACAGACACTCCTGTTGCTCATGAATTGGGGGTGCAGAAGGTCAGATTGTTTAGATTCTATATTGATGCCCATCGGGTCCCTTTGTCCGAAGCCGAAGGCTTTTTGCAAAACTTAACGCAGACCGGCTGGCATCGTCGGGTTTTGGATCTCCCCAGAAGAAGTTTGGCCGCAATTTCAAAACAAATTATTGCCACCACCGCCTCTTTGTTGACCGCCTATGTGCGTGGTCTGAGCAAGAGAGTGGTGCGAGATCATGAAGTTTCAAATGCTTCTTTTCAAATAGATACGGCTGCTAATCGGGAATATTTCTTTGTTTGGCCGGAGGCCGAAGAGATCGAATTCTCTATCGCCGATCGGGACACATCGGACGAACGGTATGTTAAGGGATGTTTTGCCATTGTTGACCGGCATAAGCCGAGGGCATTAACGATAACTGACTCATTCCGCTTTGATGGGGTCTCGCCGGCCGAGCAGGCCGATCTGCCGCTAGCTTGGGATATTCTGTTCTTTGATCGTCTTGTTTCGATTTTTCCCTTATCCCAGGGGCTACAAAAAGAAGTCGTAGAAATCGCCCGGAAGATTGATGAGGCGGCTCGGAGGCTTTTTTCTGAAACAAATCAGGCCAATTACACGCTTTTAGCCAACAAGATATTTGTTGATGATAAATTCTTTGATGAACGGGATGAGCTGTATCACCGTCTGAGTGTCTGTCGGAATCTGTTGAGTTTTTGTTCGCAGTTGGAAAAGACCGGAACTTATAAGTTGTCTCCGAGGGATTTCCTGTTCCCCCTTGTCAGAGAGGTTGAATTAATTCCGGCGCGACAATTTCGGGGCCATTTTGAATTACAGGGAGAAAATGGTTTAGTGGGGGTCAAGTTTACGACCGGTGACGGAGAATTTTGGGGGGTGGTAAAGAGTGCAAAGAAGATAGAAATTATTGGCGCAATCGGAAAAGAGGTGGCGATCGCCAACGAGCATTTGTTGGGATTGTCGCTGGAAGCCCTGGTCATAGCGCAGGCGCAGGAACAGGGGCTGGCAACAGAGATCGGTCGGGGGATGGTTGTTGACTTGTCGGGTGGTCCGATGAACGATTCTGATGCGGGGAACGGTCTGGGCCAATTAGTCTCAATTTATAGCCAAACTTTCCAGGCCAGAATGAGGGCCAGAGGTCTCGTTTCGGTTCCGTGGTTCCTCAGAGAGGGGGCGGGCGATGACCTGCTTTATAAACCGCTTGCCGATCTAAGTGATCAAGGGAAAAAAGCTGCGCTCAGAAGCCACGGAGAGAAATATATTTTTATCCCCGAAGTGCCGACCGGCCGGGCTGTCCGATTAAGAGTTGGGCCCAAAGGGCGGGGTGAGGCGAAGAAGCTTGATGCCTATGAGCCGAGCCGACGCAATCTTGATCAACAGCGGTTCTTGTTGGAATCTGTAATCAGACAGCAGGGGAGAGAAGCTGTTGACCTTGATGTTACACCCAAACTCTATTATCGGCTTTATGTTGTAACGCACTTTGCCGGCACCGATCGGTTTCACCTCTATATTGTGAAACAGAGTGATAATGAAAATGATGTCCTTGAAGACGGGTTGATCGGGCGGGTCGATGAGGATATTGCAAACGGGGTGTATCGACAAAAGGCTCATCTTTTTAGGAAAACCCGGACCGATCAAACTAATCTTTTGGCAAATGCTCCGATCGCGAGTCAGAGCTGGGAGATATTTCCTCAACATCGGACCTATGAACGGCCCCCTTTTCACAGTCTGGAAAAACTGCTGACCGACGGCTTTCCACTCGGCTTCCAGGTCTAATTTTAATTTTTCCTCGTTTGATGTTATAATATTTTTTAATGACCGAAAATAAACCGATACCAGCGCATAAACGACCGCGACCCGCCTTCGCTAAAGCTTCGGCGGGCAGGCAAAAAATGTCTAACCGCTCTGCTAAAGAGCGGATCTCTGACTTCAAAGAAGTCCCTCTCGGATTTACTCCCGAGCAGGCGAAGTTAGAAGCCTCCCGTTGTATTCAATGTAAAAAACCGCTTTGTGTCCAGGGGTGTCCAGTAGAAGTCGACATCCCCGGCTTTTTAAAATTTGTCGCTCAAGGGGATTTTGAATCTGCAGTCAAGAAAATCAAAGAAACCAATGCTTTGCCGGCTGTTTGCGGTCGCGTTTGTCCGCAGGAAGATCAGTGTGAGAAGAAATGTATTCTGGGCGTTAAAGGACAAGCCGTGGCGATTGGTGGGTTGGAGAGGTTTGTGGCGGATTGGGAACGGGAGAACGAGGGACGAGGGACGAGAGACGAGAGACGAAAACCGCATCCATCGTCCATCGTCCATCGTCAATCGATTAAGGTAGCTGTTGTCGGTTCGGGTCCAGCAGGTTTA
>JBDRIF010000066.1:0-5678 GCA_043816125.1 bacterium | reverse complement strand
AGGTCACGGGTCGGACATCGTCCTCCCCCATTATCATGAGACAGACGCTAAGTCGATGGGTCACGGCTATACCATGCCTAAGTTTACTAGTGACGAAACAGAGATAAAAAGTTATCTTTTACGACTCTCCGAACAAGTCGGTAGACGCTTGAGAAAACACAACTATCGCGGCAATGTCATCCACGCTTCATTTGGTTTTGGCGATTACAAATTTAAAGCTCGCCAACAAAAAGTCGAGGACTATACAGATGATGGTTATAGAATATTCCAAATTGCAGAAAATATCCTCACCCCCTTTTATCCCCCTCTCCATCAAAGATGGAGAGGGGGAAACCCGAGCACAGCGAGGGAGGGGGTGAGGTATGTCGGCGTCTCCGTCAGCAATCTCATCCACAATCTCGACCAAATCTGTCTATTCGAGCCAGACGAGAATAAGAAGAGAATATTAAAAGCGATGGATGAAATTAACGACCGTTTTGGCGAGTTTACCGTCGAGCGAGCTGGAATAATGGATACAGTTTTGCAGGGGAAGACAGGAATGGTCGCACCAAAATTGTATGGATTAAGATAAATTCCTGATATATAATCTTATGGAAGCATGAAAAAAGCTAGTTCTATCATCATTGTTAGCTCAGTACTTTTCTCTATGATCATTTACGGCTACGGCTGTGGGGCAGGTAGCACATCAACAGATTCCACAACCGCAACAACCTCAACAACCATTTCAGCAGATAGTTCAACTACAACCACTTCCAGCCCAACCACCACAACCAGTAGTGAATTCATAATACTTTCACAATCCCCCACCCTGGAAGCCACAGAGGTTCTATCAACAGAAACTCTTTCGATAACATTTTCCAGAGCAATAAGCTTGGAAGGCCTGACTATCAACAATTTTTTTACCGACATCGCAACTTTTGGTTCTTTTCATAACGTCGGCGAACCGGATATTTCGACCGCTAGCCTCACCTGGGACGCATCATCAAACACACTCTATCTTTCAGGAATTGCCGGATGGGCCAGTTATGAGGCTGGCACAGCCTCAATGAAGGTCTATGTTGTCCCCCAATACAATATGATTAGGGACCTATCGGGGAACAGCCTGGGAACAACTAATGACTTATGGCTCTATACTCTTCAGTATGTACAAAACCCATATGATGGAGTTCCGATAGATGGCGCAGTATTTACCAATTTTGTGACCGATGAAGTCGGAGATGCAACTACCTCGGTAATGCCGGGAGAGACTCCTTTCTACTTTGATGAAAATGATATAACCAGAGTATCTGCGGCTCTGGTCGGAGATAGAATAGTAGTCTCAGTTGAGGTCGTTGGCATAATGGACAACACTCTTGAAGTAACCACAGTTGGCTCGGAAGAAATAGATTATCGCGATATCAGTATCGGCCTGGATCTTGATAATAACGACGCAACAGGGTATTCAAGCTGGGGGATGGATATTCAGATAACACTTTACCGAGGCTTGGGTGTCTATCCCGATTGCCAGTACGGGGTTTACGAGTTTAATGAAGCAGACACACATGTAATCGATCGATTCCCCGGACAGATGCACCACGGTGGCCAAGGATACAGATACGCAACATTTTCCGCTCCGGTTAGCGCTGTAGATTTTTTAGGCGTCACGATAGAAGCAGGCATGTCTTATAAATTAATGGGTTGGTCAGAATCGGAAACGCAAAACGGAACTCTCGATTTTGCCTGCGATACAATCTCTCAAGGCGGCACAACTAAGGTTCCAACAATCCTTGGCGGGGAATAAACAGAAAAGAAAATGGAGCTGAGCGGGATCGAACCGCTGGCCTCCTGAATGCAAATCAGGCGCTCTCCCAGCTGAGCTACAGCCCCATTTTTCTTACAAGTCACATATTAGTGGTGGGCCCAGGAAGACTCGAACTTCCGACCTCACGCTTATCAGGCGTGCGCTCTAAACCAACTGAGCTATGAGCCCCAACAGAATTTACATTCTACCAGAAAAAGGAAAACTTTTAAACCTTAGGGACTTTTTTCAACGCTTCCTTAATCTTTTCCATCGGATATTCATAGTCGGTCAGCTTACCGCTAAGATAAGCCTCGTAGGCCGATAAATCAAAGTGCCCATGCCCACTGAGGTTAAAAATAATAACCTGCCCCTCTTTTGCTCTCTTCGCCTCTTCAACAACAGCATGAATAGCATGTGAAGTTTCCGGCGCAGGGATGATCCCCTCGGTCTGAGCAAACAGAACTGCGGATTTAAAACAATCGGTCTGATGATAAGCCCGCGCTTCCACAACTTTATCCTTCACCAAATTACTGACGATCGGCGCCATCCCGTGATAACGCAAACCGCCGGCGTGAATCCCCGGCGGAATAAAATCGTGACCGAGCGTATACATTAACACCAACGGCGTCATGCCGGCCGTGTCGCCAAAATCGTACTCAAACTCACCCTTAGTCATCGTCGGACAAGACATCGGCTCAACCGCAATAACTTTCGGATTTGTTTTTCCTTTGAGTTTATCTTTCAAGAATGGGAAAGCCAAACCGGCAAAATTGCTACCGCCGCCACAACAACCAATAATCACGTCTGGATTTTTCTCGCCGATTGAAGCCAACTGCTGCTGTGCTTCTAAACCGATAATTGTTTGATGAAGTAAAACGTGATTGAGAACCGAACCGAGAGAATAGCGGGTATCATCACGACCGACAGTATCTTCGATTGCTTCAGAGATAGCCATTCCCAAACTGCCGGGGCAAGTCGGATCTTGTTCTAAAACTGCTCGGCCAAATTTAGTAATGTTACTTGGCGAAGCAACAATTTTTCCACCCCAAGTTTGCATCATCAATTTACGATAAGGTTTTTGATCAAAACTTACTCTTACCATATATACCTGGCATTCCAGATCAAAGAGTTTACAGGCAAAAGAGAGAGCCGAGCCCCACTGGCCTGCCCCAGTTTCTGTCGCAATTCTTTTGACCCCTTCTTGTTTGTTATAGTAAACCTGAGCGACAGAAGTATTCGGTTTGTGCGAACCGGCGGGAGAAACACTTTCATTCTTATAGTAGATCCGTGCTTTTGTCCCCAAAGCTTTTTCTAAATTTAGCGCCCTGACCAAAGGGGTCGGCCGCCAGATCTTCAAAATCTCCATAACCTCGTTCGGAATATCAACCCAAGGATCGACACACATTTCTTGAGCAATTAATGCCATCGGAAAGATCGGCGCCAAGTCCTCCGGCCCTAACGGCTTATGAGTCGCTGGATGAAGCGGCGGCGATAACGGGGTCTTGAGATCAGGAGCAATGTTGTACCATTTTTGGGGCATATCTTTCTCGCTGAGCAGAATTTTTCTATCGGTCATTTGAGTCCTCCTTTACCTTAAGTGATGATTAATATTAACAAACGAAAGTGGATGAAACAAGTGAAACTTTACTATTGACAAGAATCACAATTTTCTTATATAATAGAACCTCGCACATTGATGAAAATAAAGTTATTAAAAACTTAATTTCAGCAAGACATCAAGCGTAAGAAAAACGCGCTCGCCCGCCGCAAGGAGGGCACTTGATGCGCGTTTTTTTGTTGCCCGCCCGGTGGGCAAAAGCAACAAAGATCTTTGAAAATTAAAATCGAGAAAAAGTTTTGACCGCGAATTCCATCGCGAGTTGAATACCAATATCCTCTGCCCCTCGACGAGGCAGAATATTGGAGCAGGTTACAAACGGAAAAAGAATTGATCAAGTTATTGCGGCACACAGAGGATACCTTGGCACTGCAAGTCGATGAAGGACGCGATTGGCTGCGAAAATCTCCGGGGAACTGTCAAAATAGTTTTGATCCGGAGGTGTCCGAATGGGGAAACCTATACAGGTTCATACCTGTATGTCCCCTGCACTTTCTAGTTCCAAAATTGGGACTTAGAAAGTGCGGGGGGTGACAACCCGCTGAACTGAAACATCTAAGTAAGCGGAGGAAAATAAATCAAACAGAGATTCCGTCAGTAGTGGCGAGCGAACACGGAACAGTCTAAACCCATCTTTATGGTGGGGGTTGCGGGACTACAATGTGAGATCTGAACATCTAGCTAAATTATTCTGGAAAGTCTAGCCACAGAAGGTGATAGCCCTGTAAGCGAAAGATGAACAGACTCTAGTAGTATCCCAAGTACAACGGGTCACGTGAAACCCCGTTGGAATCCGGGAGGACCATCTTCCAAGACTAAATACTCTGCAGTGACCGATAGCGAACTAGTACTGTGAGGGAAAGGTTAAAAGAACCCAGGAATGGGAGTGAAATAGAACTTGAAACTGTGTGCCTACAAGCAGTTGGAGCCCCGATTTATCGGGGTGACAGCATGCCTATTGAAGAATGAGCCAGCGACTTACGATTACATGCAAGCTTAGGGCGTTGAACCCGAGGCGTAGCGAAAGCGAGTCTTAAATGGGCGATTTAGTATGTGGTCGTAGACCCGAAACCGATAGCGATCTAGCCATGGTCAGGATGAATCTCAAGTAACATTGAGAGGAGGTCCGAACCAGTTGATGTTGCAAAATCTTTGGATGAATTGTGGTTAGCAGTGAAAAGCTAAACGAGCTCGGAGATATCTGGTTCTCCTCGAAATGGTTTTAGGGCCAGCCTCAAGCTTATCTTGTTAGGGGTAGAGTACAATTTGGACTAGGGTCCCGAGAGGGATTCCAACTCCTCGTTAACTCCGAATACTAATGAGTAATTGCTTGGGAGTGAGACTACGAGGGATGAGCTTCGTGGTCGAAAGGGAAACAGCCCAGACCGCCAGCTAAGGTTCCAAAATATAAGCTAAGTGGGAAAGGAAGTAAGATCACTAAAACAGCCAGGAGGTTGGCTTAGAAGCAGCCATCCTTTAAAGAGTGCGTAACAGCTCACTGGTCGAGTGTTTTTGCGCCGAAAATCCACGGAGCTAAAGCTTATTACCGAAGCTGCGGATGGTTCCAATTTATTGGAATCGTGGTAGAGGAGCGTTCCATCTTAGGTTGAAGTCGGATCGCGAGGTCCGGTGGACGAAATGGAAGTGAGTATGTTGGCATAAGTAACGAAAAGGTAGGTGGAAATCCTACCCGCCGAAAGTCTAAGGTTTCCTGGGGAAGGTTCGTCCGCCCAGGGTGAGTCGATATCTAAGCTGAGGCCGGGTTAACCGGCGTAAGCGATGGCAATCAGGTTAATATTCCTGAACAACTATTATTGTTAACCAAAGGGACGCAGAAGGATAACCCATAACACTTATTGGATTGTGGTTGCCCGATTTATCGGGATTGTGGGTGAGTCCACGCTGACGAGAAAAGCTTTGGGCATTGGTAATGGTTATCGTACTATAAACCGACACAGGTGGACAGGCTGAATAAGCCAAGGCGCGCGAGATAACTCTCTCTAAGGAACTCGGCAAAATGGTCCCGTAACTTCGGGAGAAGGGACGCCCTATTTATTTAGGGTCTCAGATTTTAGGCTCTTGTGACTGTTTAACAAAAACACAGCTCTCTGCAAACCCGTAAGGGGAAGTATAGGGGGCGATGCCTGCCCAGTGCTGGAACGTTAAGGGGTGAGTTGAGATTATATCAAGGCTCTAACCGAAGCGCCAGTGAACGGCGGCCGTAACTATAACGGTCCTAAGGTAGCGAAATTCCTTGTCGGGTAAGTTCCGACCCGCACG
>JBDRIF010000065.1:0-2254 GCA_043816125.1 bacterium | reverse complement strand
ATGGTATAAACACTCCTTGCCCCGAAGTACATCGGGGCATATTTTAATTATTTATACCAGAGAAGCTATATTATTTCACCCCCTCCCCACCTTCCACGCATTTCCCCTCCCAAGACTTGCATTATTATATTGGGTTTACATTTGAAAAAATCAAAGTTTGCGTGAAATTTCTTAAAACATCAGCCGATATATTAACAAGATGACAAGTTCAACAATTGTATTATCACCGGGGATCGAACTGGTTAAAGCACAAAAAGCCAGGATTGGTCCGGCCAGTAGCAACCGGCGGACTTTTTCCGTACAGGCGCGAGCAGTACTGCAGCAATCAGGCATTTTTACTGCTAAGGAGATCAAAACCATGCTTTGGCGCCTGGGCATCGTCCATCGGGCCCTGGAAAAATATCCTCATACAAAAAAACAAGCAGTTTCGCTGCTGGAAATGGCACCTACTTTGCTGGGTGTTAAACCGATGATTGATCTAGAATCCAACGGCCCAAGTGATACTAGACAAATTAAAAAACTATTCAAGACATTGCGAGGAATCGGCTTCCCGCCAATAGCATTTAAAAGCGAGGCCTTCAACCCGTTTACAATCACAACGGAATCCGGAGAAACTTTCGCTCCTTTTGCGGATGCTGAACAAATTATGCTGGCAGATATTCGTTCCATTTATCAGACAGCCAGAACGATCCATGACCAAGGAATCAGGCAGCAATTAAGAACAGCAGGGTTTTGGCAGGCTGTAGCCCAGAAAGACCACCAACGCGTACTTGAAATATGCGATCGAGAACTTGACCATGTAGTTGGGCTCTTTTTAGGTTATCCCGAACCAGCAGTACTTGAGTTTATTGAACAATTAGGAAAGGATGAGGAAAAGCCAGAAGCAAATTGCACAGCCCATTGGTCCAGCCTCTCCATTTATTTTGGCAATAGTGACAAAGGATCGACACAACAGACAATTGATCGGTTTGACGCATCAATTGAGCTGACTTATGAATACCTGACTCGGGTTCAGGGTGTTACATTTAGCATTCCTTTTGCCGAATGGATGTCTATGGACCGGTTCACAGACAGCAACAGAGTACTGATGTTTTCATAAATCGTCTGAAATTTTTGAAAAACGCCCCCGATATAAACACGTATGGTACCACCAGCAGCACCACCAAGGAGAGCCGAATATACAGGACCGCTAAGACGGAAAACCGATCCGCGGCCATTTAGGCAACCACCAATTAGCCGCTCTTCATATGTTGCGGCATCGCGACCAAAACGGACCTCTCCAGCCGGCGAACCGATCCCCAGATTGGATCATCTTGAAGGGGGCTCTAAAAACGCCCAACTTCAGCTTTGTTTAGACCTGATCGCCGCTATGCCCAAATACAAACCAAAAAGAGGCCTGGCCGGCAGACAAGACGTTGTCTTTAATCTTGTTTTGGACAGCCCGCTGATCGGCAAAGCTTTTAGCCAGCTGCTCAGTAATTATGACAATATTAAAACATCTGATGACTTAAATCGCGAGGTCACCGCTGCTTTTCCAAAAGAGGTCATGGCTGATTTTCTGGCCAAACTCCCACCACTCACCCGCTGGGCTTTTAAAATATTGGGGTTTACTAATGTTCTCGCCTTTAAAATCGGGATCTGGTTTGTCAGCAAACGTTTTATTCTGGCCAGAGATATGAAAAATGCGGCTAAAAAAATCGCCCAAAGAGAAAAACAAGGTATTAAAACAATTGTTTGTTTGCCTGGAGAAGCTGTCGAGGGGACTCAGGAAGCAAGGCAGAGCCTGGCTGCCAATAGACAAGCTGTAGCCGATCTCTGCAAATATGCTCCCAGATACGGGGTTAGACAAGTTAATTTTTCTCTCAAACTTACTAATCTGACACACGATCTAACAAATTCTCTAACACGAGGCACAAGTCAATACGCTGATCTAAGGTTTGAGGTAATTTCAATGGCCAAGCTGTTTCAAAAACTAACCAAAGAGCACGGCATTGAAGCTGTCATCACAATCGACGCCGAAGAAGACATGTACCGCTCGGGAACCGTTGCGTTTTTTCAGGATATCCTGGCCAGCTATCCGGGGCTAGCTCCTCATCTGCAAAATGTTACTCAATCATCTTTTAAAGGTGGAAAATCAGATGTAGAGGAAAAGATATTGCCGGCCGCGCTGAAAGATGTCTATCTGTCCCTTGTTCGCCTGGTCAAAGGGGCTTATGTTGAACTGGAAAGAGAATGGTTTGCCGAAGGAAAAAGC
>JBDRIF010000064.1:0-4968 GCA_043816125.1 bacterium | reverse complement strand
TATTATTTGTTGCTTCTTCTTTTTCATGATTTAACCACCTCATCATTCATACTAATATATTATACTATACCTATCACAAGTCCCTGTCCCGGATCTCCCGATCTCCCAGATCCCCTAGTCCCTGGATTCCCTGGTCACCCGGATCCTTATACTCCTACATCCCCATTGCCTTCAAAGCCCCATAAACCAAAAACGCCGGCCGACTGAAATTATCCCCTTTTCTGTTCGAAATAAATACATGCAAATTAGGATCGTTGAAAAAAATACGCGATCGATGGTCCCAATAATTCTTGATCGCACAACGATAGCAAAAGGCCATCATATTGTGACTCGGGCGCTGAGAAGTAATCCCGAGGATTTTGTCGGCAGAACATTCCAGGCCCTCGGTTTTGATCCGGCGGGCGACGTGCCGGTATCAATAACAACAATGGTGTCCGGCCACAAGCAAATCGTCCACCTGGTAAGCGTAAAAGATGGTCCCAACTTTGTGGTCAAGAGTGCCCGTGATCAGGATTTGGTTGATGATCATCACGAAGGAATGTCTCAACTGTTACTGGCCAATTACTCCCCGGATTTCAACACCTTTGAATTTCGCAATCTGCAAGCCTGCGCGCAGCTCTCGGACGGAGTAGTGGCGGCCCCATTTGCCCTGACCATGGTTGAGACAGGCAACGATCAGGTCAGCGTCTATTCACAAAAATACCGGCCGGAATGGGTCCAGGTGGGACCGTTAAAAACTTCCGGCGAATGGATTTTTGATCTTGTCGCTGACAAACCGGCCGATGAGTGGGATCACACAACCCAAAGACAGACCAAGGCGATTGTTTCGACCGTTGTCAGGGAAGCGGCGTTAATCTACTTGCGGTCAAATGGCCAGCTCCTCCCCTTTCCGATCTATGGAATTGGGGATGTTGTCATTGATAATCAGAACCGGACCGAGTCGAGCTGGGTTGGGCTGGCTGTCACTTACCAGGCGGATAAATTGCTTACATTTCACAGGAAAAGCGGGCTGACCGCCGACGAATTCGTTTGTTATATCCTACATGATCTGCACAAGAAGGACGCTTTCCTCCCGCCTGTGTTCAATGGAGACAAAGTACATCTTCATCTCGGATACGAAGAGGCGTTTATTCGGGGGATAATGGAGGCTTATAATACTTTTTACGGATCAGGCAGGCACACTATGACACGCGATACTATCAGTCGAATAACAAGTAACCCGGTTGCCTAAAGACCCAACGCCTTTAACGCAACCGTTAACACTCTTTCCCCTCTTCACTCCTAATAAAGGAAGTGCATGTTTCGCAGTGAATATTATTTCACGGTTTTGTCAACATAATCGTGAAAAGAGGCGATTAATCCCAGGTTATTCACGGTTTTGATCGCAAACCGAGAGTAAACTTTTCTAATAGAGAGTAATCGCCTTTATCCGCCGACTTAAGGGCGGCAACGTAATGTTTTCAGACTAAGCTACTCTTCCCATAGTATCGGACGAGGATTAGCCATAAGTTCTGATGTCATAATCTCCAATTGAAATTCGTAGTTTTGTTTCTCCGGTCCCTGCTCTTCCATGGCCATATTGGCAAAAGTCCGTTTGATGAGGGCTTGTGCTTTTTGGCTGGCCTGAATTTTGATCTTTGTTTCCAGGCTATCTTTGGCGGCGATCGCTCCGAGGAATTCACACCCGAGGCCCTGAGCGACTCTAGCCACTGTTTTTAGGGAACACGATTCGGCGTTATCTTCGATTTTGGAAAGGACCGGCTGGCTGATCCCCAATCTTTTGGCCAACTGTTTTTGGGTCATGCCGAGCACTTCGCGAACATCACGTAATCGCTGTCCAAGCTTTTCCACTGGCACAGCCTGGCCTCTTTGTACCCCTTCCGATATCTGTTTTAATTTTAGTCCCTTTAATTTTGCCATAATCCCCTCCTGCTCATATATAGCCTATACACTATATGTGTACTTGTCAAGTATAGCCTATATATTATATCGCATCAGGGAGGATTTTTCTTGCATCAACAAATCATTCCCCACTCCCCATTCCCCACTCGCCTGTCGTAATCCCGACATAAAATAAATCGCTCCCTTCGTAAATCATGTCGCATAAAGCTGGTAATAGGATTGCTTTATTGTATCTAGGAGGTAATGACAATGAATAAAAAGTTAATGGGTAGGAAAAAGTATTCGAAGTTGCTTGATTCGATAGGGGCTTTACTTCAGCAGGCAAGAGAAAAAGCCTTTCAGCAAGTTAACAGTATTCTAATAACGACTTACTGGGAGATTGGCAAGCATATCGTGGTTTATGAACAGAAAGCAAAAGTAAAAGCTGAATATGGCTCAGCACTATTGGACCAAATCTCACAAGACCTGAAAAACCGATATGGCAAGGGTTTCAGCCGCTCAAACATCTTTAATTTTAGGCGGTTTTATCTAAAATACAAAAAAATCCAGACGCTGTCTGGATTATTATCTTGGAGTCATTATGTTACTTTGCTAGGCATTGAAGACGATTTGACAAGATCTTTTTATGAAAAAGAATGCGGAAAAAGCAAATGGAGCCAGCGGGAATTAGCCCGCCAGATCAACTCCATGCTCTTCGAACGGCTCTCCTTAAGCAAAGACAAAAAAGGACTTCTAGCCCTATCAACACATGGCCAAGCGATCAAAAAAGCGGAGGACATCATCAAGGACCCGTACGTCTTTGAGTTCCTGGGCATCCCGGAAAAGCACCAGTATTCTGAATCAGAGCTCGAAGAAAAGATCATAGATAACATGCAATCGTTCCTTCTGGAATTGGGCAAAGGCTTCTCTTTTGTGGCCCGACAATTCCGCATTACCCTGAACAACAAACATTACCGGGTCGATCTGGTCTTTTACCACCGAATCCTGAAGTGTTTTGTGCTGATCGATCTAAAACTTGGCCAGATTAGCCATCATGACATTGGCCAAATGAATATGTATCTGAATTATTTCAAGAAAGAAGAGATGGCAACTGACGACAATGAACCGATTGGTATTGTCTTGGGGGCAGAAAAAGACCACGTACTGGTCAAATACGCATTGGGCAGCATCTCCAACCGCCTTTTTGCATCAAAATACCGATTGTCGCTACCGAAAAAGAATTTATTAAGGGCGGCTGTGGCTGAAGTTATTAACTTAAAGAGGAATACGGAATGAGGAATGCGGAATGCGGAATAATTCCCCACTCCCTGTCCCCTGATCTCCCGATCTCCCAGATCCCCTAGTCCCTGGATTCCCTGGTCACCCGGATTCCCATACTCCTACATTCCCAGTGTTTTCAAAGCCCCATTCACCAGTTACGCCGGCCAGACAGACGTTGCTTTCCTCTAATTAATCTTATATAATCTTATATAGTTATAACATAAGGAAGTATTTATGCCTCATAAACGTTTTGAACAGCGATTAAAGAACCTCTCCTCGGAGATCTGGAAAAAGATCGCCCGGATCGATGAGCTCAAGGGCCAATGGATAGCCGGGGCGAGGTTAAGTCCTCAATCATTGGGTCGGCTGAAGCATTCGGTGCTAATTACTTCCACCGGAGCCTCAACCAGGATCGAGGGGGCCCGGATGTCAGATGCTGACGTTGAAAAATTATTGAGTGGTATCTCCCTGCAAAAGTTTTCCAATCGCGACAAGCAAGAAGTTAAGGGCTATTTTGAACTTTTAAAAAATGTTTTTGAGGCCTGGGAACGCCTGCGCCTGTCAGAGAGCACGATCAAGCATTTTCATAAGGAGCTGCTGAAATATGCGGCTAAAGACGAAGGACACAGGGGGGAATACAAGTCAAAAGAGAATAAAGTTATGATGGTCAACGGTTCGGGTAAGCCGATCGGCGTCCTCTTCGACACCACCCCTGCCTATTTGACCCCCAAAGCCATGCTAGAGCTGGTGGAATGGACACAGGGCGCGCTGGCCGAAAAAAAAGATCATCCGCTGCTGATTGCCGGCAGCTTTATTGTTGATTTTCTGAATATCCATCCTTTTGAAGACGGCAATGGGCGGCTCTCCAGGATATTGACCAATCTGATTCTCCTGCGCGAGGGCTACCGCTATGTCCCGTACATTTCGCATGAAAAGCTGGTCGAAGATCTTAAGCCGGAGTATTATCTGGCCTTGCGCAAGAGCCAAAAAACGTTAGGGCGCAAGAACGAAAATATTGCCGACTGGCTAGATTTTTTTCTGACCGTACTGCTTAAACAGGCCGAAATGGCAGTCGCCTTATTGTCGGCCGAAAATATTGACAAGCTGTTGTCACCAAAACAAATATTGGTCTGGCAATTTATCCAATCAGTTGACGAAGCAACTCCGATGGAGATAGCCAAGAAGACTAAAGTTGCGCGGCCAACGGTCAATCAAGCCCTGGTTCGCCTGCTTTCTTTTAAAAAGATCGAAAAGCTTGGCCTCGGTCGCAGCACCCGCTACCGTAAGCTAGACTGATGATCGCCACTCCCCATTCCCCACTCCGCACTTCCTACACTCCCAGTGTTTTCAACGCTCCATACACAAGAAACGCCGGCCAGAACATCGCTTTCAGCACGCCGACGACCACAGCCCCAAACCCACTAGCCGCTTGGATATAGTAGATCGCTGCGCCGAAGAAACCGAGCCCATAAATTGAGCAATTGTTCATAATAATCGCCTTCTTGTTAAAAAAGAATCAATTCAGCCCTCTCCACTTCATCCCCATATAAACATCCCCCTTCATTAATTCCGTAACCATCTGCGCCAGTCTTTTAAATTTTGTCCGCTCTTGTTTCGCCCGATTGATCCAACTCAAATAATCGTTTTGCTGATACGGCGGCCGCCGGCGGTAAGCATCGAGCATCTTTTTTGTTTTCAATTCCTTGAGTACGAATGAGGGGATCGGCTGGATGGGGCGAGTGAGGCGGGATTTGGAATGTTTTCCCGTAATCATAATTATATTTTAGCATTATCGGTGGGAGGGGG
>JBDRIF010000063.1:0-11402 GCA_043816125.1 bacterium | reverse complement strand
TGGGTCGATGTGGCCGCTCCCGGAACTCTGATCTGGTCGACCAATAAGAATGGAAGCTATAGCGGAACCAACAACGGAACCTCTTTGGCCGCCCCTTTTGTCGCTGGCTTGGCCGGTTTGTTATTGGCCGCCAGCCCGGGGCTGACCCCGGCTCAAATCAAGGATAAGATAGTCACATTGGCTGACGATATCGATAGTTTGCAGGAAGCCGCTTACGTCGGCAAACTGGGGAGTGGACGAATAAATGCCTACCGGACAGTGGCTGGACTCTTGGCCGATATCGACAGCCCGGCCACCGGCACCTATGTTAGCGGAGAAGTAACCTTTATCGGTTCGGTGATGGGCTGGGACTTTTCTGTCTATACACTCGAGGCTTATCAGGATGATGTCTTAATTGAAAATATCGCTACCAGTACCAGTACAGTGGAAAGCAATACTTTGGGAGTGTGGGATACGACCGGTTATAGCGGAATATTTGATGTAAAACTTATTGCGATCTCGCCGGCCGGTTATCAGGTTGAGTCGACGGTCACTCTCAAGGTTGATAATAATGTTCCGACTATTGAGGTGACTAGTCCTGTTAATGGTGCGTCAGTGCAGGGGGCGGTTACTGTTTTGGGGACTGTAATCGATCAACCATTTTTCAAGAGCTATACCTTGGAATATGGGGCAGGGAGTTCTCCCGCCAGCTATGAAAAGGTAATCAATCAGCCCGGTTCCGAAGATTACTTTTTGCAGGTCACCGATGGGATTTTGGCGACTTGGGAGACGGCCGGACTGGAAGGGGACTATACCTTGCGTTTATCAGCTTATGACTATGCCGGCAATATGGCAACACAAAGTTTAGTGGTCACTGTGCTGGCCAGTCCCCTTAGCAGTAAATCGACTCAAGCTTTAGCGGCCGATCTTCCGCTGACCTTTACATTACCTAATCCTTTTAATCTCTCTACCGACAGCAGTATTACTTTTAATTATTCACTCAGCGGCAACTTTGTGACCAAGATCTATCTCTTTGATTTGACCGGCAATTTGGTCTGGCATAAAACTTATTTGGCCGGGGTCAACGGAGGAAAATCGGGGACAAATAATCCGAGCTGGAATGGGCAAAATCTTTTTGGCGGACAGGTGACAAACGGTATTTATCTTTATCAAATCGTGACCGACAGCAGTGTAATCGGCAAAGGGAAGATTATTGTCCTCAACTAGAAGTTGAGCATTCCCTCAAAAGTCGCCAGTGAAGCTTTGAAATCGTCGCCGCTATTACTCCTGTTTTTGAAATCAACCGATTTAATCGAAGCGGTAAAAACAAAGTTGGAGAGGACCGGATTATCGACCGGCAGGGTAATGTTTAAACTATATGACTCGGTCACCTTGAGGATGTCCAGAGGGGTTACCGCACCGGCCTGGATTTCACCGCCGTTATCTTCGCGGACCTGGTTATAAACTACTGTCCCCCAGCTGGCAATCTGATAGGCCGCTTTGCCGTCGAGGACTGTTTTTGTCTTTTCCTGACCGACCAGACTGACGTTAAGATCTTTTTCTACTTTAATGGTTTTCTGATTATAATTGGCGCTCAAGGTTAATGGGGGGAGGGGTGAAAAGTTTGAGCTAACGGTTATTGTCTTGTTCTGAGTCTTGGTATCGATCTGACTGGAGGGGATGGGGTGGGTATTATTGTTTTGATAGTCTTCTAAAACCAGCCCGAGATCGATCGGAATTCTGGGGATAAAGGTCAAATTAAGGTTATATCTTTGGGCCAGTGTGTTAGTGATGGTTTGGACTTCGTCGGAGGTTCCGACCGGAGCGGTTTGGTTGTTGTCGGAAAGGGTGAACTTAGTTGTTAATTTTACTTTTTGTAAACTTATGGGGTTATAGTCAATATCGTAGGCGTTACTCCGGCCGGTGGTTTTATAATTAAGACCAGTTTCCGGGATAACTTCACTTTGGGATCCGTTCCAGCCGGCAGCCAGCCAGGAGAGGGGGGTCACTTTTGCTCGGGCTGAGGTCCGCTCTGTCTTCGGATTGATCCCGCCGATGATCACAGTCGAACGCTCTTGCCTGGTCCGGTCGGCCGAGAGGTTGATCATCTGGATCGGGATTAAGTCGACATGATATGTTTCATTCTTTGTTGATAATACTTCCAGTGTCGATGAAAAATCTTTTATTAATGTTTTTTCTTCATGATTCAAGAGGCTGATCCTGGTGGTCAGTTTTTGCCAAAAAGTTGGAGTCAGGTCGAGACTAAAAGTATAAGAGTTATCCGTCGCCTGTCTGTGCGAAGAATCTTCCTCCGCTTCTGCGCTGCTGGTGCGTAGTGACTTGGTCTTCGGTTCAGAGGCCTGATGGTCGTAGCCGATAGTGATGCGATCGGTCAACTTGAGGCTGAGGTTGGCATGATCGTTGCTGGTATTGGTTTGAGAGTAGGTGCCGCTGTCTCGTTCGGTATCAGTGTCGGAGATCGATCGTTGCAGGTCGTATTTTTGCGAGAGAGAAAAAATTCCGCGTTGGATTATTCCCGGGACAATATTTAGAGTGTAAGAATTCTGCTCGGTATCGCTGCTATGCGTGGTGATCCCCGAACCGAGATCGTCGGCCGCTTTATAATTACGGTAGGTCAGGTTAATCTGGCTGACGCCGCGCGGGTTAAGTCCCAAAGAGAAAGAATTGTCATAGGCGCGCAAAAAGCGGGTCCGGGAGGTGCCGATCGGATTATTATTCTCTTTATATGAATAACTGGTGTTCAGGTCGTGCCAGCCGGGGACAAAAGCGAGAGAGTATTCGTTGTATTTGGAGCCGAGCCCGATGGCGGTGCCGCCCATCGGAGTAAAATTGCGGTCGATCTGTTTGGTCTTTCCGCCGAGGACTAATTTATCACCAAATAACTTTGTTTCTGCCCCCAGGCGATAGGCGGCTCCGGCCTTAACATCTTGGCCGAGGGCGATACCGGCGTTGGATTGGATCTGATATTCTACCGAAATCGCATCGAGGCTGGTCGGGGTGATGTAATAAAAAGTTAGGGAGCCGGGCTGAGTGTAGCTGACATAATAATCGATATCGCGGTTGAGCAGATTGTTGTTAACGTAGATTTTTTCCGTTCCTTCTATAATTGCTTTACTCGAATGGAGGGCGTAGGTCTTAATCCCGCTCCCCGAGAAACTTTCGATCGTCGACTCGGCAATGTAAACCTGGTCGGTCTCACTCTTGGCATAGGCGGTATCAATGGTAAAAATATCCCCGACCTTATAGCTGGCATCGATCCCATAGACCGATTGCGAAATGTCTCCTCCTTCAAAGGCGGTCGGCGGGACATATTGATAGATAATTTGAAAGTTCTTAGTGGTTGTTAATTCGTCGTTAAAAGTGATCGTCGGATTGTTTTCGTCATAATTGATGGCGTAGCCGGTTGCTCCCCCGTCGGCTTCAAAACTGGAGTTACGTGTATAGGTTGTAATGATTGAGGATCCTTGTTCCCAAACCTGGACTGTTTCTGACCCGGGGATAACGTTGCGTACGTTGCGCAGATAGTAAGGGCCGCGGGTCCCGTCTCCGGTGCCGGAATATTTGTTGACGACCGATTTTTTGTAGGTGTAAGTAACTGTCACTTGGCTGGTGCTGGTTACTGTTATGTGGTCGTAGAGTAAAATTGTCCCTGTGCCGTAACCATCGGTCGGATCGGCATGATCGTTAATATAGGCGAGGGAGGCTTCCGGCGTTACTGTGACTAGGCCGGTTGCCGCATCCAGGGCTGTAGCCGGAACTGTGTAGTCGACCTCGGGGGTTAGGCCGACCCCGTCAATTGTGACAGTCAACTGAGACCCTGCTTCAGTAGTCGGCAGAAATGGCCGGTTGAGCAGATAGATATGGTTTGAGTTGTTGATTATGTCTGACGACCTGATCGTTTCGATCACAGTAGCGACGGCGGTGCTCTCCCCTTTTTTGGCCGATTCTTTTAGATAGGTGGTGCCAAAGGTCAGCTCTTTGGGGAATTTGGAGGCCGATTGGGTCGCCTGCTGCATAATTTTATGTTGATAATCGGCTTTAATCTGTGATGTTTTGCTGATCTGCTGTGAGAAGATAAGTTCTCCGGCATTGTAATCGATGGTGTAATCAAGATCGCGGACATATAACCGACCATCAACTTCGATCCGCTCACTCTCCTCGATCAGATATTGATTTGTCAGTTCGTAGGGGCCGCGGCTGTCGATACCGACGATTGATTCTGATTCGGTCGAAGATCCAAAATACTGATATTCCACTACCATCAGCTCTTCTTCTGAGGGGAGAAAGCGGGTCAGCAGTTTGATCTCACCGCTTTGGTAACGGATGATATAATCTTCGTCTTTGCGTAAGACTGTCCCCATGAAATTAATTCTTTCCGAGAACTTGACAACCGGAGGGTGCGGGAGAAGAAAACGGCCCATCTCTTCGCCTTCGGTAATCTCGGCTTCGTCGGTTGTCGCGGCCGGGAATATTATTCTGTCGGCTAATATGGCCGGTTCTTGTCTGCTTTCTGCCCGGCCAAATTCTTCGGGATTTATCTTAACGCGGGACTGGAATCCAAAAAAATCGCGCTTGGAGAGGGTGGGGAAAAAGATGTCCAAAATATTGGTATATTCATAACTGTATTTAAATGTGTCATCCTGGGTCAGAATCTGATTGAAATTTACTTTCCCTTCAAAATAATCGATGGTGTAATCGACATTTCTTTTTAACAGAACGTTATTAAGCTCTATCCGCTCGGTGTTTTCTGTAATTGATCCGTGGCCCAGACTATAGGGCCCTTTGGTATTATTACCGTTTTGGGTCGTCAGTTTTTGAGTTTGACTCTTGAGTTTGGCCGAGGGGACCAACAACATATCAAACCAGCTGTCTTTGGTCTCTAACTTAACGCCGTTTAATGATTTTGAGGCCGAGGCGAATTCATTGCCCGAATAATTGGCCTGAAAATCACCAAAGGTCAGCTCGGTAAAACTGCCTAACCCTAGACCGATTCCGGAGCCGGTCGCATTCGTATTTCCCTTTGGTTCATAGGTGACTTTTACGTCGTATCGTTCGGGAGTTTCCGGCTGTTGTTCCAGGTCGTAGGTGACGCTTAAGTCTTCTGAGAGTTGGCCTAAGATTCTCAACTGCAATCTCTCCTGCCACGGTCCGCCGGTGAAAGTCGGGTAGTAGCCCCCCAGATGAGTTAAGCCCTGAAAGTAATTGACCTGCGGGTTGATGTCGGCTTTCTTGTATTCCCATTTCTTGAAACCGGAAATATCAATTTGAGGATAAGTTTGAGCAAGCGCCGAACTTGTAACAAGTAACAAGAAACAAGTTACAAGTAACAAAAATTTATATTTTGATATTTTCACATTAAGCCAGATATTTTTTTACTATCAAAATTGCGTTATGTCCGCCAAAGCCGAAGGAATTGGACATAGCGATGTTAACTTCTTTTTTTCTCGATTGGTTGGGGACATAATCGAGATCACATTCCGGATCGGGTGTTTCATAATTAATAGTTGGTGGAATCACCCCGTTTTGAATTGTCAAAACTGAGGCAATTAATTCAACTGCGCCGGTTGCTCCAAGTAGATGGCCGATCATCGATTTGTTGGAGCTGATCGGAATCTCTTTGGCTTTGTCGCCAAAGACGGTATTCATCGCCATGGTTTCGTATTTATCGTTGAGTGAGGTTGAGGTTCCGTGAGCATTAACATAATCAATTTGGTCAGCAGAGATGCCGGCGTCTTTTAACGCGATTTTTACTGCGCGGACCGCCCCTTCGCCCCCCGGAGCCGGGGCGGTGATATGATTGGCGTCGCCGCTCATTCCATAGCCGACAATCTCGGCCAGAATATTTGCCCCGCGGGCTTTGGCCGATTCTAATTCTTCTAATACTATTACACCGGCCCCTTCACCCATGACAAAACCGTTCCGGTTCTTGTCGAATGGTCGACTGGCTTTAGTCGGCTGATCGTTGCTGGTCGATAATGCCTTGGCTGCCGCAAAACTGGCTACGCCTAACGGGGTGATGCAAGCTTCGGTCCCGCCGGCCAGCATGGCGGTGGCAGCCCCGCGCTGGATCATTTTGTATGCGTCGCCGATAGCGTTGGTTCCGGTGGCGCATGCAGTAACCACGCAGGTATTCGGTCCTTTAGCCCCGACTTTGATCGATGTGTAGCCGGAAGCCATGTCGGCGATCATGTAAGGGACGGTAAATGGGCTAACTTTATCTGGGCCCCGTTCTTTTAAGATATGTGCCTGCTCTTCCAAGATCTGCAAACCGCCGATCCCCGAACCGATCAGCACCCCAATATTATCGGCATTTTGTTCGTTGATCGTATAGTTGGCATCTTTGAGAGCGAGGTTGGCTGCTACCACGGCAAATTGAATGAAGCGGACCAGGCGTCGGGTCTCTTTTTTGTCTAAATATTCACTCGGATCAAAGTTTTTTACCTCTCCGGCAATGGTTGTGGATAATCCGGTCGTATCAAAATGAGTGATCGGACCGATACCGCTTTTGCCGGCAGTCAAATTCTGCCAGAATTCTTCTTTGCCTATACCGATCGGAGAGATTACTCCCATCCCGGTTATTACAACCCGCTTTGTCATTATGCTACTCCTTCAGCTTCTTTAACTAATTCTTCAATTATTTTGGCTGCTGGTCTGATGCTACGATCTTTTATTTTCCAGACATTGGAACCGGAAAATACAACACCGTTATCAATGTCCCCTTTTTGGGCATTGAGCAGGGCCTGAATAATACAGTATTCCAGGGAACAATTTTTTAGACAAAAATCACAACCGATCGGGCGGGGGGCTTTTTTCTCGAGCAGTTTATTTACAAAATCAGTTCGAATAGCGCTGCCGGGTAATCCGACCGGCGACGATATTTTTACCATGTCGTCTTTGGTCGCAGTCTGGTATCTCTGTTTATAAGAGAGGGCGGCGTTACATTCGTCAGTCAACACAAATCTGGTAGCCAATTGTACTCCATTAGCGCCAAGTCTGATCATCTTGACGATATCTTCTCCGGTCGTAATGCCGCCAGCCGCGATAACCGGCAGCTTGGTGGCTTTTCGGACTTCGGGGAAGACATCCCAAATAGAGCGATCTGTCCCCAGATGTCCGCCGGCTTCAACCCCTTCGACAACAATGGCGGCAGCGCCAAGGCGTTCGGAGGTTTTGGCCAGTCGGGCCGAGGAGACAATGGGAACGATTGGGGTATTATTTTCTTGGCCGACTTTAAAGATATCTCGGGAAAAACCAGCACCGGTAAATATGATGTCGATTTTTTCTTGGATAGCGACTTTAACGACCTCCCAGAATTCCCTGGCTGCAAACATTATGTTGATGCCGATAACACCGCCCTTGGCTAAGTCCCTGGCAATTTTGATCTCTTCTGCCAGCTCGTCAAAGGTCAAACCCGAAGCTCCGATTACGCCGATCCCACCGGCTGCCGCGATTGCGCCAGCCAACCTGCCGGTCGAAATTCTAATTGCCATGCCCCCCTGGATAATCGGGACGCGGGCAGTGAACCTATCGATTTTGAGCTCGGGTAATTTCATGATTTACTTTTTTTGTTCAGAGATATATTTTACTGTGTCGCCGATCGTCTTGATCTTTTCGGCATCCTCGTCCGGGATCTCGGTGCCAAAAGCCTCTTCAAGCGCCATAACTAATTCAACAGTGTCCAAAGAGTCAGCGCCTAAATCATCAACGAATGAAGACTCGTTTTTGATTTCTGCTTCGTTGACCCCAAGCTGTTCAACAACAACCTTTTTCACTTTCGCTAAAATTTCTTCGTTCATTTTCTATTTCACCCCCTCGTTTATGTATTCATTAACATGCCGCCGTTAACATTGATAACCTGACCGGTAATGTAGTCGGCCGACGGACCGGCCAAAAAAGCTACGGCATTAGCTACATCTTCCGGTAAACCAAGTTTGCCCAAAGGAATCTGCGCCATCATCTTGGTTTTGACATCTTCAGGTATTTTATCAGTCATTGCGGTTTTTATAAAGCCCGGAGCGACAGCATTTACTGTTACATTGCGTGAAGCTAATTCGCGAGCCAGTGTTTTGGAGAAGGCGATGACCCCGGCTTTGGAAGCGGAATAATTTGCTTGGCCGGCGTTTCCCATCTCTCCGACGATAGAAGCGATGTTGATGATTCTGCCGAAGCGTTGTTTCATCATAATCGAGGCGGCTGCTTTGCTGACGTTGAAGACACCGGTTAAATTAATATTGATGACCGCATCCCAATCTTCTTTTTTCATTCTGATAAAAAGCCCGTCTTTGGTGATGCCGGCGTTGTTAACGAGAATATCGAGCGAGCCCATTTTTTCTTTGGCCTGTTTGACTATGTTTTCGGCGTCGGCATAATCGGCGACATTCATTTTAAAAGCGATCCCCCCGAGCTCTTTGGCTGTCTGTTCCGCCAACTCGAGATTGATATCGGTAATCACAACTTTGGCTCCATGTTTAGCCAATACTTCCGCGATCGCTTTACCTATTCCCTGAGCGCCACCCGTGATTAACGCTACTTTATCTTTTAAATGCATTATTTACCCCCGTATTTTTTTGATCAGGCCGGTTAAGACTTTGCCTGGGCCAACTTCTTCAAAACTTTCTACTCCATCTGCGATCATTTTTCTTATTGATGCTTCCCAGAGAACCGGGCTAGTTACTTGTTTATATAGTAGATCACGGATTTCATCAGCTTTGGTTACATAATCAGCCGTCACATTGGCGATAACTGGAATTGTTGCATCTTTGATTTCAACTTTATCCAATTCCGTTTTCAGCATATCGGCAGCCGGTTGCATGAGTGGACAGTGGAAAGGGGCTGATACTGCCAAGGGAATCACTCTCTTGGCGCCTGACTCTTTAATCTTAATTCCGGCTGCTTCGACGGAGGCTTTTTTGCCTGAAATGACTACTTGACCGGGTGAATTATAGTTTGCCGGCCAGACATTCCCGACTTCTGCACAAATAGTTTTGATCTTGTCATTATCTCCGCCGATAATTGCCGCCATCGCCCCTTCACCTATTGGGACTGCTTTCTGCATGAATTTCCCGCGGAGGTGGACTAGTTTGACTGCATCTGCGAATGTTAATGAGCCGGCTGCTACTAAAGCTGAATATTCTCCTAAACTATGTCCTGCAACCGCGACTGGATTCCCGCTTGCGCGGGAATGACACGCGATGCTGACAGTAAGAATGGCCGGCTGAGTGATCTCTGTCTTCTTGAGTTCCTCTTCAGGGCCTTCAAAGCAGACCTTTTTGAGGTCGAAACCGAGTATTTGATTAGCCTGATCGAGATATTTCTCAGCCAGGTCTTTTCCCATGCCAACACTTTGCGAGCCTTGGCCTGGGAAGACAAATGCCGTCTTCATAAGGTGTCATTATATCAAAGATATTAGTTCTGAAAAAGGTGAAATTTATATTATCTTTGGCTGATAATATTGTAGTCAAAAGAAACGGGAGGGAAATATTGATATGGCAACAACATCTGTAGGACTTAGAGCACAAAAACCAAGAGAAGGAGGAAAAGAGCTTCGTGGTAGGAGGAAGGAAGCCGGCAATCCTCGCCTAGTTGGACGACAAACTAGGCGGTTGGGATATGTATTGCCTATCAGTGATTCAGTGTTGTTGACGGCAACGCCATTTACTCGTCAACTGTTGGATCAAGCTGTCGGAAGCGATAAATACCTGGTCAATCAATATGGGGCTGTTTGCGGAGTTTCTTTTACTGATACGTTGATTATCATGGGATCGCTCAGGGCCGCTGGCTTTAATGGAGTTTTATTTGATAATTTCCTAATGGGTGCTCTCAGGAGGACTTCGCTACTTACTGATCCGGGGCCAAATCCTGAACCGTTGAAGTCAGGCGGGGGTGCTCTGTGCTCCCTGGAGGATCATTATGCATATGTTCAAAGGACAGGATCGACTTTCACTGCTCTCCCCAGACTGATTTCGAAACAGTGGGGGATTAGCCATGTTTTTGTTAACCCCAAAAAAGGGAAGCCGGGATCATTTGTTAGGTCGCTAACTGGCGAGTCAAGACACTCAGTCGTATTTCGTGACTTTAGCATGAATGATCGAAATCCGAAAATAGGCCTTCTGTGCTGGCAGTAAATTGCCTGTGCGGTCTCTGCTCATCGTCAACAACGGCACAAATTCGAACAAATTATCAACTATGCTGCAAAATAATTGCGAGAAAGATGAAATTTAGCGGGTTGATTAACGAAATATCATCATGATTATGTCAGTATCTCGAAGAACTGTTTCTTCGTCAATTGTAAGACAAATTCCTGCAGAAAAGATGCCCAGAACTTCCTTTGAGTACCTCCTTCTTAGGCTGTCAGGTCTTTCCAATGCTCAAGCCGCGGATCATTTGGGGATTTCTATCGCAGCTGGCAAGGCACGGCTCAAACGTGCTTTGGATCATACGCCGGAAAATATTGCCGGAAGAGTTAGGAGAGGGGGCGGGATGACCAGGGCGCAAGCGGATGTCCTCAGGCTTAGACTAAAAGAGCTAACATATGAAAAAATAGGGAAAGAGCTAGGTGTGACTAGTGTTTGTGCCGGATCAAGATTGACCATGGCCAAAAAGTTTTTACACCCAAAAACTATAGAGAGACTAAATACTATTGAAGGGGTGCTTCGGAGAAGGTCGGGATCCATTCGCTCTTGTGCAGATATTTTTATGTCTGAGCTCGCTAAAAGATCTATCCCCAGGGAGCTCAAAGGGATAAGATTGCTGGTCGCAGAAACTGTAGGCATTAGTTCTACGGTAGTTCCTCTCTGGTTAACCAGAGAGGGGATTAATTATTTTGGTGAAATTCAGCGCAAAAGGTTTGAATTTTCCCTCTTGGTTAAGGCAACAATGAAAAAGCCATCGGTTCCAACTGCCGAAGAATTGGGCGTTACTCGGAAGACGTTGAGGAAATATCGTCGACAGGTCGAAGAGGGGAGTTATTTGACAGGGGTAATTGAAGTTCGTGCTTCTGCTGAGGATATGTGGTGGCGGATGCCTCCGCCAGAAATTTGTGAGGGGTTTGGATCTGGCCGAGTGGCCGGCGAGGGGAGGATTAATTTATCGATTCGGGGAGAGACGATAGCGAGAGATCTAAGGCTAATAAAGGAACAAATTAGGGAGGCCAGAGACGGGATGGTCAATAATCATCCAGATACTCATCCAGGAGACAAAAAGGCCTTGGAAAGATTTAAGGTTTTCAGTAGAAGAAAGGCTCGGTTGCATAGATCTCGAAGTATATACATAGCGAGAGAAAAGGCCTTTAGAGAGAAATATTGTCTACCTCAGTTGGCTATTGATTAACCGCGCAGTTCTTGCAGCTTTTTGGTCAACAATGGAACAAATTCAAATGGAAGACTAGGTTTCTGGCCCGGGAA
>JBDRIF010000062.1:0-6107 GCA_043816125.1 bacterium | reverse complement strand
AAATTTGAACCGGCAACCGACGGTAAGGAAATTATCTTGGCCCAGTTTGACTCCGATCGCTACCGATATGTCCAGGCCCCCACCCTCGCTTCAGCACGCACCCCAGCCACCGAATTTCAGAGGGCTCGGCTCGATTTGTCTTTGCGCAAGGCCGGTTTCGAGGGGGGGCTGGAGGAACTCGAAAGTCTGCCCGGAACTTTTGTTTTTGATTTTGATTTTGAAGAAGGGAGTAATACTCTGCGCGATTATTATATCTGGTGGCTGAGTGAAACAGAAGAAGGTGGTCAGCAGGAAATTTTAGTCGGCGGCCGGTTTGACGGTGAAGAGATCGAGGCCGATCTTGACCAACTACCCGAAGAAGACCGCGAACTGATTGCTGATTATAGCCGGAGACTGCAAACAGTTTTGATGGATAGTGGTGACCTGGCTGTTAACCACACACCAGGCGCTGCTCCCGGAGAACAAACTATTCAATCGGCTTACTTCTTCATGACCAAAAACCCGGAATTGTTTGCGCCGCTGACAGAGGAAGTTAGACAACAGCTGGTGACTATGGCCAGACAGGAAGGGCGGATCAGCGACGAAATGCTTGTGCTCGAAAAAGCGTCTTTGTCTGACGACATCAAAGATAAAGTCATGTCAGAGCTTTTGCGCGAGCGGCTCGGTATCCTTTCTAGACAAAAGAGTTATCTTAAACAAACCCTTGAGTCTTTTCGCTCCAGCCCTGCATACAAGGAGTCGGCCGAGATAAAGAGATTATGTGAAGATTTAGATAGGATGCATGGCATGACCGAATCGAAAATCAGGGAGATGCTGGACACGTTATTCGGTTATTCAGGAGAAGGCAACGTGCCTGTTGATGAAACGAAATTGTTCTTCCGCACTTACCTTGAACCGGCAGAGTCTCGGGTCAGCACATATTTTAGTGATTTTCGTAAACTCCCTGCCAAACGCAAATTCCCAACATCAACACAACAAGCAGCCGAAAGACGCGGCATTGTTCAGGAATACCAAAGTATGTATCAGTATCTCTTGTCGCTAGAAGAGACCTATTGGTGGGTTGAAGACCTGATAGCCCAATGCGCTACCCTGCGTGACGGCATAAAACAGCGTTTGGGGATAACCGGCCGAATGCAGGCTGACATCATAGCAGCCTTTGGTGATCTTGACGAAAAACACGATGCCAAGATGATAGAGCTGGGCAGCCGTGTCTCTGTTTTGGCTGAACATACAGATGATTTTACCTTCACAATTACAGATAAGCAGGCAAATCCGGGTCGAACATACCGTCTTCATGCCAAGGCTGCTTATCTGAATGACCTGATTGGGGATTCTCCGATCCGTAACATTATCATCGAATATTTCACAGACATTTTGAGCAGCCAAGATTTTTCTCACCATGAATTAAACAGTAAGCTTGGTGAAATTATTGCCCTGGATCTCGATCCCACTAAGCCTTCATTTGATCTACAAGAATTAGGCGACTATCTCTGGGAGTCCCAGATTCTGCGCAGCCGCGGTTATTCGGAATATCGGATCAAGGAACAGATGGGGAGTCCTTCATTAAATGTTCAAGACATGCTAAAGACGATAGAAAGGATCTGTCGGGTTCCCGACGATTCAGAAAAATCCTTAAGTCTAAATGATACTGTCCTGGCTTTGATTAGAGCCCTATACCAGCAACAGCTTGTTCATAATATGGCAGCTCCAAGAGGAAATAAGTTACAGCTTGCCACAATATATATGGAACTGCAGAAAATTGCCGAAGCTGTTTCGCCGCAGGAAGTTGCAGGGGGTGACCGCAGTTTTGGTCTTGAGGTTTTTCGCTTACTGGGCAGATTGCCGGAAACTCCGGCTCAGGCGGATAGTCAACTTAGTCATGGTTTGCTTAGTGCCCTAACAAAATCTCACTCCATGGCATTCGCAAAAGCCAGGATGGATGCCGAAACAGACCCGACAAAAAAACATGAAATCGCCGCCCGGGCTGCCCGTTTTAGCAGCCGTTCAACCCAGGTTGTAATTTCACCGCAAACCTGGGCCGCCATAGCTGCCGAGGGGAGTAAAAAGGCAACGGTTTATGACAAGGAGACCTTGAAGGCCCTGCTTGACCCTGACGATCTACCCGGTCAGATTGACTGTAAGGAAGACGGTTCGCTGGAATGTCAGCGTTATTATCTTGTCGATTGGAAAAAAGTTCCCGACCCCAGCGATCCGACTAAAACAATACTGACGCCAATCGCTATCCCTGTTTCGGCCGCGGTTAGATTGCAGACCCAACCACACGAATTAGCCGCTGCCCTATCTTTTACCGGTGAGCAAAAGCGCGCGATGGTACGGGTTTTGGATGCATTTAATCCGGTCCTCAGCGAGAAATTAGGGACAGATGCCACGGATTTTTTCTTTCGTTTCTTAGAAAATGAATCGACTCCCGACCAGGCAACCGCAGATAAATTTATCTATCTCTGTGCCGCATTAATCACAATCGAAGGGAGTTGGGATGATATCATTGCGAGCGGAAGCGGGCCGGAAGGTTTGACCGAAAAACCTGAAGCCGCATTAACGGAAGCTGTCGAAGAAATACGAACAAAACTCGGATACTCTGAGCCTCTTGGTGAAGAATACTTTAGCGGGGTTTTTAGAGAACATAAAATCGCTGATGTTATTGACCATGGCGGCGCGATCATCAATTTACTCCTGGCCGGCCGGGCCCCCAGTGCAGGTTTTCTCCGCTTAGTCCAGCAGGGGATATTAACCGACGCGATTGGACCGGCAACACTTGATGGAATTATCCAGACCTCTTCGAAAGGTAAATTCTATTTCAGCGGAGGTCTGTCGATCAGCGGATTCCCCAAGATTGTACTTGACCGATTAATGGATGACGATACATCTCCTCTGTCGGCCAGAGATATTGAGCTTCTGCGAATGGTGCAGCGGCAAGGCGGACTTTTTACTGAGGCCGAAATCGAAGAGCTTAAAGAACTGGTTAAGACACTGGAAAAATTGCATACAGAGATCGACAGGGTAGTTGAGGATGGCAGCCTCCCCTGGCTTAAAGTCGGCAGCAAAGCGGCTATTAAAACTATTTACAGGGCCATTGCCAGACAGTTAGATTACAATAAACGCCAAAAACTAGGCTTAGAAACAAAAGAGATTACCAAGCTGAGAACTTTGCGCGATCTGATGACCAAACATAAATTTATGGTCAGGGGCGAAACATTTAATGAGGCCCAAGGAAGAGATGGCAGTGTCCCTATCGAAGCGATAACAGAACAGATGGAGCGATCTGGCGCCAGCGCCGAGGAAATAAAAGCGGCGATCGAAGCTTATCGGGCCTGTTTGCCTATCTTTAGGCGCCTGCATCATCAAGCGAGAAAAATGGCCTCAGCCATTATTCCTGAAGTTCCGACTCCCGAAGGGATAACGGATCTTAGCGGGATGGCTTCTGTTCTTTGGCATGGAGCCAAAGAAGGGGCTACAAATCTGATAAGTCCTCCCCGCATGGAGAGTTTTCAGATAGCCGGTTTGCCGCCTATGCAGTTTGCCGCTTTAAAAGCATTTTTGCATAAAGAAAAATATGCCGAGCTGCAGCATAATGTATTGTTATTAGCAACATTAAAGAGTCTGGTTAAAAGCGAAACGGAATATTCCCAGATAACCGAGGCAGAAATAAAAGAAGGGATTAGAGCACTGTTTGGTTATAGCGAAAAAGAGCAAGCTAAAGCTACACCGGAAGAGCTGGCAACGATAGATGATGAGGTCTTGGCCAAATTGTTGGCTGTCCGACAAGCGGGTGAAGAAAGCCGCATTATTAGGTTGCAAGTAGCTACCTTAAAAGCCCCCTTAGAAAAATTAGAAGCGGAACTGGAGAAAAGAGCAACTGCAGTAATTGATGTAAAAGCAACCGCTAGAGCGTCACGCAAAGGTAAATCAGCAACCGAAAGTGGGCGGCAAAGTCAAGCGTCTGCAGGCAGAAGATTGGGAAATGCTCAGGATAATGTATCCGATAGCAGATCGCAGTACAAAGCGATCCAGAAGACAATTAAGCGCTTACAGGAAATGGCTACGGAAGGTGCCAGTGATCCTCTGACTTTTCTTTCGAGCCTGGAGAGCATTGTTGATCAGATAGATCAATTGGAAAGGACAAAAGCTTTTGACGCGGTAAAGGATGAAGCGTTGGGCGAAGAGCTCAGACAAATTCTTGGTGCAATCAAAGCCAAGGCCGAGGGCTTGCAAGCAGGCCGTGATACGTATATCAAAATGGAAGAAGAACGCCAGGATCTTAAACTTGATATGCAGGATGGAGTCGCTTTCTTTACTTCCGGACAATTTACCGCGGACGACTGGAAAGAATTAAAGGCTCTTGATACAGAACGCAAAGGCAACCTGCTCCATCATAATCAAAGTCTGGTCGATATGGGACTCGACCTGTTTGATACCGTTATGAACCAAAAAGATCCGAGAATGTTTGGTTATATGAGTGGACCAGAAAAGCCGATATTTACGATATTAGAAAGTTTTTTTAGTGCGGGAAACAGTGTAAACATGTACCAGACCTCAACCTGTTTTGGTGAAGAAGGAGACAGAACATCAGCCAAAGTGGCCTTGACTAAAATATTTGAAGCCCTGCCGATTGAAACCGAAACAGATCTGCTGGCCACCGGGCTAACTTTTACTTTTGGTCACACCTTAGGGGGCATTGCAAATATCCCTCGTGATGCGGTTACTGTTCTCGGCAGTCTTCTCGATTTTGGCGACACAACTATTGGCTCCCGCACAATCAGCGGCCAATTAGAAGTTCTAGACGACCCCTTGGCTAGAGCACAATACATTATGTTTTCTTCCATGGCCGCCAGCAGCAACGGCGCTACCCCATTTACTCCCATGTCCTCACAGTTTCATTATCTGATGGCTTTCAGCAGCGAAGAGAGTCAGGAATATTTGCAGCGCAAAATCATGGAGAGTGGCGGCGACCTTGACCAGGCGCTAACGGCCGAGATCAACACAGATGACTTTGCTTCGTATAAAAAATTCCTAATTAAGACCTTAATGCGTCTCCAGCGCCAGCCGGGAGTAGTCCGCGAACTTCTCCCGTTAATCAAACAAAAAAAATCAATAAAAAGTGTCCTCATCAGAACGGTTATTGAAAATTGCCGGGACAGTTTTGAAGGACAAGGGAAAGTTAAATTGCTTACAGAAGATGAAATTTCAACCATGATTGACGAGCTTTGGCCGGTAGACAGCACAACCATTGATCCGGCCGATTTTATTCATGCTGATAGTGAGGACAAAGCTTTTGTTGCTGTTTTAGAAGACATTCTAAAAATACAGCCGTCACTAAACCGTTTACAATCGACAGAAGATCCTGAACGAGATTCAATAACTTATCTTGATGTGCAGATGCGTTTGGCAATGTTGAGTCGACAATTTGCGATAGACCCGGCAAATCCTCCCGAACATGTCTATATTTTAGAGGATGTTACTTACCGGCCCGATCTGGCAAGTAGCGATAGGATTTCCAATCCCTCTGAATCATGGATCCCCCTCTATCCTTCGTTAGAAAGTACCGCTCATGAGGCAAATGTTTGGATAACAGAGACATATGGCCCGGAAATCGTTGCCGATATGGATGAAGCTGTTCAGAATTTTACGGATGGTGAATGGCTTCTTGTGGCCAAATCATTAGAAAAAACCAGCTCCGACTTTTTCCACGAAATCGGTCATGGCCTTCATTACGGAGTTTTTATGGGGAGAAGCATTGCCACCCAACTCTCCGGCATGGTCAGGAATGGGGTTAGGGCCGCCATAGCCGGGATTTTCGGAGACGAAAGGGAATACCAGGAATACCTCAAGGCTTTCTTGAAAGATTTAGCCAGTACCGGCGTTATGTTTGCCGGTTTTGAAGGCATGCCGGCAGTTTTCTTTTTATCGTTGAAAGAAAAACTGGAACAGCGCAATTACGGAGGGTTTCTGGCTCAGATGATGTTAATTATCACAATCTTTCATACCGGTGTCAGGGGTGGAATGAAACTTCTAAGACCAGTGATGAATGTCGGCCGTAACATCAGCTCATTCACCGGCAACATGATTGAACGGGTACGAACACCAAA
>JBDRIF010000061.1:0-4151 GCA_043816125.1 bacterium | reverse complement strand
CCAATCGCCCAGACCGGTTCGTAAGCGACAATAACCCGAGCCGCCTCCATTGCGGTAATCCCCGCCAAACCTGCTGTAAGCTGGCCAAGCACAACCTTTTCTGTTTCGTCGTAGTCCCTATCAAAAGCTGTTTCCCCAACGCAAAGAATAGGGGTCATGCCAACTTTCAAAGTTTCCTTCACCATCCGATTGATTACCGCATTAAAAGCCAGCCGCATTGCTGGCGGCTGGTCAGCATCTAATTTCGTCGCCTCAAGCACAAAGCGCTCCAGCAAACCGACCTGTTCCGCCGTACTACTCTTCAATGTATTTTCTAGCAACCCATAGGTCGCATCTTCTATCATTCTAACCGGCTCTCTGGTCTCGGAATGGCCGATAATCGCGTAGCGTGCCTGAACATTCCTGTCCGTGGCGACAGCCAAAGTTTCCGCTCCGGTATAAGCCCCCGCATTATGCCACGGATCCTGAATAGCCAGGTCAACCAACTCATCCACCCGACGGTTATTGATCTCTGTCCTAGCGGTAGTTAATGAACTGGCCGGCGGCGCAATCACAACACGCGTCCCTGTCTCGCGCAACTTATCCTGCCGATTATAAACCGTAGTCGCAAACTTATGAAAAAATTCCCTTGTCTGTTGAGGGGTCATCGCCGCTTTCCAGTTCCCACCAAAAAATAATGCTTTTGCTACTGCCATTTTTACCATCTCCCTTATACATTTTTATTCAAACAAAAAGCCGTTTATATGCTTTACATACAAACGGCTTCTGAGTCTGCCTCACTTCTGAGCCTGATTTAGTTCTGAACTACGTCGTACCGGACAACTCCGCGCTCCAATATCTTCTTAGTCACATTATTTTCAGGAATTTCAAAAACAACGACAGTTTCATCCTGGAATAGATTGAGGGTTTTGCACTTAGGGCATTTGATCTCTACTTTACTGTTTTCGCCAACTTTGGCTAACAGACGGTGACAAAATTTACATCTGAAGTCTTTCAACATATTTATCTGATTTCGGTGATTTGCGGTGATTAATAATCACCGTAATCATGTCCCGATCACCGTAATCCCTTTCCATGTTTATATCAGCAGCTTTTCTCGAAAATTTCACTTTTTTGGAAAGTTTTTTCTAAATTGTTAAAACAGAGGCTAATAGTTTTTTTGTGTAGTCCTGGGCAGGGGATTTAAGCACCTGGTCACGGGAACCGACTTCCACAATCTTCCCATTCTCCATCACCACTACCCTGTCACACATGAAACCGATAACGGAAAGATCGTGGGCGATAAAAAGATATGTCAGATTTAAACGTTGCTTAATTTCTTTTAAAAGTTTCAACACATCAACTTGAATAGAAACATCCAGCGCCGAAACTGGTTCATCGAGTATTAAAAACTTCGGTTCCGAAGCGAGCGCTCTGGCTATCCCTACCCTCTGCCTCTCTCCGCCTGACAACTGATGCGGATAGCGGCTGGCATAAGCGGCCGGCAGTTTTACGAGTTCCAATAATTCTGCCACTCGAGCCTTGATCTGGTTCTTGGGTAAAAGCCGGTGGATCAGTATCGGCTCGCCAATCGCTTCACCGATCCGGATGCGGGGGTTGAGGGAGGTCTGCGGGTCCTGAAAGACTATTTGGCACTCACGATGGAGATCACTTACACTATTATATAGGACTTTCCCACTCGTCGGCTCAATTAGGCCCAAAATCAGCCGGGCCAGCGTCGTCTTCCCCGATCCCGATTCGCCGACCAACCCAAGGCTCTCCCCCTGATTGATCGATAAACTGACATTATCAACAGCTGTGACAGATCCGTAATTCTTGACCAGGTTTTGAATATCAATCATCAAACAGCCTTAGGAATCGCCACAGTAAAAGTGGTCCCCTTGTCCAGCTGGCTATTCACCGAGAGATGGCCATGATGTTCGTCAACAATTTTCTTGGAGATCGCCAGGCCCAGCCCGGTCCCCCGATCTTTGGTCGTAAAAAATTCCTCGAAAACCTTGTCCAGTTTATCCTTGGGAATTCCCGGCCCCGTATCAGAAATCGTCACATCAACCATCGTCTGATTATCGGCAGTGTTGATCATCAACTTACCACCATGATCCATCGCCTGAACCGCGTTGGCGACAAGATTCATAAAAACCTGGATCAGACGGTTGGCGTCGGCCGAGGCAGGGACCGAATGATGAAAATGAGTTTCAACTTCGACCTTCCCCTTCACAATATCGTAATTTAACAGGGCCAGAGTCTTTTCGATAACCTGATCCAAATCGGTCGGTTTTAAAACCAGCTCTTTATTGCGCGAATAATCGAGCAATCCCTCGATGATCAATTGCATCCGCTGGACTTCGGGCAATAACATTTTATCCAAAGACTTTTGAAACTCTTTATCCTGCCATTTTTTCGGCAAAATTTGAGCCACCGTGCTTAAATAGGTGAGCGGATTTTTTAGCTCGTGAGCCACGCTGGCTGTCGTCGCCCCAACCGCCGCCAATTTCTCCGAGCGGACAACCCGTTCCTGATTATTTTTTAACTCTTCAAAAATAAAAGCATATTCGATGCTGATCGAAGCCTGATTGGCCAAAGTTTGAATAAAATCGATATCTTCCTGCGTATAGGCCTGGCCAGACAATTTGCGCCCAAGATTCAAGGCGGCTAAAAGGGTCGGTTTTTTAAAATATTCGCTTTCGGAGATACAGGGAACAACTAAGACAGCCCCCAGAGCCTGCATCTCTTTGGAAATTTCAACTTCGCCCGCCTTATCTATCTCTTTGAGGACTGTCGATTTTTTGGTCGCCAGGAGGCGGCTGATCAAAGGCGAGTCGGCCGGGATTGTATGTTGAAAAACATCGACCGCCTCCCGCTCTCCCGCCCGGACGACGTACTGCTTGCTCTCCCTGTCGAGAACCATAAAGGAGACCCCGGAGAGTTTCATCGCCCTGGTCAACAGATATGGGGCCAAACGGGAAAAGCGGCGCAACTCGGTCATCGGCTGAGTGAGAGCGTAGCTGTATTTGTTGAGAATCTTCTGGTATTCGGTCCGGGTCCGAAAAAATATCCGGTCGACAGTCGTCTGAATAAAATAATGGAGCGGCTGAAAAATCAAAGCGACAAAAAAAGAGACCGCTAAGGCGGTTAAGACAGAAGTCAGTCCGGTAAAAGAGCGAAAAACCTGGGTGCCAACCAAAACGAGCGCAACAAACAAGCCTGTGATCAACGCAGTCAAAAATGAATAGACGACATTAGGCGAAAGACTACTCATAACCAATTATTATCCTTTTCTCAATCCGAGTCAATAACTAATTTTGAGTTCCTGCAGACGATTATTTCCCGTATCAACAACGTAAAGCTGGCCTTTTTTACCGACTGCCACTCCGATTGGCTTATTAAATTCACCTTTGCCGTACCCTTTGCCACCAAAAGACAAAACAAAGGCTCCTTCTTTGGTATAAATCTGGATCCGGTCGTTGCCGGTATCCGAAACATAGACAAACTTGTCGTCAACCGCGATCCCCTGCGGGTGATTGAAGCCGGTATCGCCAAACATCATGATCGGTTCGCCATCGTAATCGAGTTTTTGGATCCGGTTGTTCCCCGTATCGGCCACATAAATGTATTGAGCATTATCGACCGCCACATCGCTCGGCCCGTCGAAAAAGCCCAAGCCGTAGCCAAACCCGCCGACGTTGCCGAGTAATTCTCCCGCGTCATTGAATTTCAATATCCGGTCATTACCCGAATCGGCGATATAGAGATTGCCGAGCGAGTCGACGTCGAGCCCGGCGGGATTATAGAGCGCTTTATAGCCGATTTCACCGGTCGCGATATCGGAGAGATAGTTCCCACGAATATCAAAGAGCTGAACCCGATCGTTCTCTTTTTCGGAGACATAGATTCTAAAGTTAAAATCGACAGCGATCCCGTTGGGTGAATTTAGATTCCCGTTATCCGACCCAAAACGCCCGAATTGATAGACAAAACCGCCATCCTCATCGATCCGCTGAATCCGGTTATTCCCGGTATCAACGACAAAGAGATTCCCCAAGCCAGTTTCCATGTCACCGATTACTGCCACATCAACATCAGACGGCAAATTGAATTGTCGCTCGCCGGAACCGGGGAGACCAATCTCTTTAACAAATTCAATTGTAGGA
>JBDRIF010000060.1:0-12882 GCA_043816125.1 bacterium | reverse complement strand
AGCGAGCTGTAGTCGATCCCGACCAGATTTTGCAGGCCAATATTATTTGAAGCCAATTGATTCGGATTGTTTGTTAGGAAATTAAAAGGATCAATGCCCGAGTTGTCATCGTCATCATCATCGTTGTTTGACAATAAATTGTCGAGCATGGAGTTGAAGTTTTGCTGCAGCATTAGCTGGGCTGTTTCAACGGTGGCCGGATCGTTGGGGTCAAGCGCCTGCAGCTTTTCGATCTGCGCGGTTAAAGACTGAACACTGCTTAAACCCTCTGATAAGATTGACATGCCCAGATTATATCACAAAGGGATTATTTTGCATCTTTTTTGGCCGGCTTCCTCTTTTTTCCCAGCTCTTTCATCTTGGCTCGTTGCTCAGGGGTTAATTGTTTGTGAAGTTTTAGCATATGATCTAGCCGGGCCACTTGCATTGTAGTCTGATTGGGCCCCTTTTAATCGCGATATCCAGGTGCCAATTTCTGATTCGCCGCGAAATTTTGCTAGGGCCTGATGAATTTTTAACCAAACTTCCTGGAAAAGATCTTTCCGGTCGTGATGGGAATAGACATAACGAGAAACCAGCCGCCAGACTTTATCTTTGTGCTGTTCGTATATTGCCGGAAATTCTTGTTGGTCCACAATCTCCTCCATAACTATTATATTGGACAATCAGGCGAGATGAAAGGTTCCTGTCTCGGTTAGGGATAGTTTGAAAAACTGAAATTATCGTCAAACAATATCGATATATCTGTAGGAACAAATTATGTCGATAGCAGTATATCCAAAAATAATAAGTGAAGGGAGAGTCCGACAAGAGCGTGGCCCCGGTTTCTATTCCCCTTTTGTCAGTAAGCCTTATGAAGGATTTTGCCTGCTACAATTGGTCGTTCAGCTCTGTTAAGAGAAGATGCGGGACATGTTGAGGTTAGACCCCGAATCCGTGGTGACCAGGCGTTTTCTTTCGATCTTAGGGTTGATGGCAGAGATGCCGGAATCTGGGAGATGCAAGTTGTTGAGGCATGTCCCCCACATTGGCAGGAAGTTCCTGACCTTTTTCATATTTATGGTGGAGTTTTTGGTGTTGAAGAGGAATTTCGATATTCCAGCGGAGCGATCAGCCAGTATGCTACTGCTTTCCGACGTTTTGTGGTTAATAATTATTTGGCTCCGGCATATCCGGGGTGGATCTATAGAGCAGAAACGACTGTTACAGCACAGTTAAGGGTACATCGCGTTGCGCATGGGATCGAACGATTGGTAGAGGTGTCTGCAGCCAGATGGCAGGCCCATTTCTACTTAGAAACTATACAGGAGTCTGACTAAGACAAACTTACTTCCGCCGATCATGGCTGTATCTTCCGCTACTGGGGGACAATATTCCGAGCCGTTATCTCCGCCCAAAATCATCGCTTCGAGGTTCAGGTCCAGATTATCCGACAAGCTCTGGCTATATGAAGGGTAAAATATATAACTTAAGTCATCCAGGTTTATTATCGCCGAATAACTGACGCTGCGAATCTCATCGAAAAGCTTTCTTACCCCCAGATAAAGATAATCCATCCCCCTGATCGAGGTGGCCCAATCGTAATCCTCTTTCTTTTTCCCCCCTTGGCCGTTGAAATAGTATTCCGCGTTAACATAGAATCCGTCGGGCAGAGTATTGTCGACCCCCCAGACCGAGCGAATATAGACATTGGTTCTGACTTCCGAGATCATGGCCAGCTCATGGCGTACCCCAAAGCCAAAAAGCTCTCCGGCAGAGTCGCAACCGAGCTGAAAACCGCCGTCGCCAAAATCGACATGGCTGACCGAAAAATCAAAGGAGTTAACATTTGTTTTTAGGCGGACCCCTTTGCGGGCCGAACGCCAGTCACTGTCGGTTAAAACAAACGCATCTATTCCACTCAATTCATCAAGCGGGAGCTCTGCTCTTAATGCCTGGACATTAGTCTCATCTTCTTCTCTGACGGCAAACGATAATGTTTGTGGATTGGCGACATCGGTCGGATTCCAGATATAACCTGTCCCCCAGGCGATCCGCTGTTTGCCTATGGTAATATTTCCGGTTTTTGAATAGGCTTTTATGTATACCTGATCCCAGACCAACCGATTTAGCTGGTCGGCTCCGGGCAGGGAGAGGGAGGTTGGGGAGAGAAAAGTATAGTATCTCGGTTCAAGGTGGATAGTCAGGTCTTTGTTGAAATTGTAATCGTATTTTAGGCGCAATTTGTTGAGGTCGCCATAGATGATTTCACTATCTCGTCTGATACCGATCAGCGGATTGTTTTCGTAAGAACCGGCCAGCTCCAGCGCTTGCGACGCTGTCGCAATAACCAATAACCAAGATACAAGTAACAAGCAAATTACAAATCTCAATGACCAAGGCCTCATTTGGTAAGATTCCCTTGCGTAAAGATTGAAGAGGGGAGCACCAGGTCGAATTTTATACTGGTGATTACCATTTCTGTTTTTGAGTCTTTGCGTAACAAGTTGCGCAGGGTGATTTTGGTCGGATAATAGCGGGAACCGAATTTCTTGATCTCCGAAAGCTCCATCACCTTCAGTTTTTTGCCCGATTTGGCAAATAATTCTTCTTTGACCGGGACAAACTTATCTTTATCAACCCAGATCTTCCGCTGATAGTAAGTGACCTCTTTAACCTTGGCGGTCAATTCCAGTACATAATTGTTCCCGTCATCTGCCAGCACTTTGACGGTGTACTTGTCCAGCAAATTAGCACTTTCCAGCGCGTCCTCGTAACTAAAATCCGAGCCCATCATCGATTGTCTCAGCATATGTCCGGCGATTTTGATCGTCTTATCGACCGAGGGGAGATACATCCACATGTTATCTTCCAACTTCAAATACTTAACCCCTTTGTCGCGAGCAGGGTAGGTGAATTCGCTGAAAGATTTATCCCGTCCCTGGGCGTAACTCTCCATTTTCTTTGTTCTAACCTGGTCGCCAACGTGGATAATCATTTCCGCTGTCGACTTGGATGAATTAAACGTCATATTTTGGTCAACACGACTGATAATTTGCTCGCCATTCAGGGCTAGAACTTCAAACCCAAAACCAAAAAACCCAAAACAAATCCAAAATCCCAACAACCAAATCCAAAACATCTTTGAAATTGGGATTGTAAAGTTTGGATTTGTTTTTAGGTTTGGATTTTTAGGTTTGGATTTATTTCTCACGAAGTGCCTCCGTCGGTTCCATTTTTGAAGCGCGCAGGGCGGCCGGGATCGCCGCCAAGACCGAAAAGAAAATTCCCATACAAAAACCAAAAAAGACTATTCCCCAACTAAAAACTGCCCGGTAGATGGATGATAGGGGGAAATTAAAATTACCAATCGTCTCAAAAGTGGCGGTAAAATCGATCCCCTCTGTGGCCAGATAATAAGCGACACCGGAGCCCCAGATCGCGCCGATAAAGCTGGCGATGGTGCCAATTAGCAGTGCTTCAAACAAAATTATCGTCATGGTCTGCCGATTCTTCATCCCCAAGGCTTTCATCATGCCGATCTCCCTGGTCCGTTCTAATACCGACATGAACATTGTGTTGAGAATTGTAAAACTGGCCAGAAAGAGGACGAGGAAATAGATCACGCCGTAGGTCCCTTTGGCCAGGCGCATGTAGGCGAACAATGCTCCTGTTTCCTGCCACGACTTGGTGGTGTATTGTTCTCCATACGTATTGACCAATTCGGCTTTGATCTGTTCGGCAACTATATTAGCCTTATTCATATCTTTAACGATAACAAAGATTTCGGTGACCGAATTGTCCAGGTCGAGTAAGACTTGAGCTTTATCCAATGGCATAAAGAAAGTTGTTTTATCAATACTGATCACGCCAAAGCTGAAAATCCCGACGATCTCCAGATTCATGGCGGTGATCGAACCGTAAGCTGTCTGTGTTACCACTGTTAGAGTATCCCCGAGTTTCAAACCCATCTCTTTGGCCAGATTAGTTCCAATATTGATCTCTGCTTTTCCAGCCTGGATCATTCTTCCCTCGACAAGTTTCTGCTCAATATGGGAAATGGGGCTCTCTTGTTCCGGCACGATCCCGACGCCAAAGACCGGCTTGTTTTTTCCTTGGTGTTCCAGCAATACCCCAAATTTTATCCGGCCAACCGCCAGCTCAACATCGGGATTTGCCTGGGCGATTTTTTCCGCTTCTTTATAATCTGTGATATGGGCTTCCAGGGGGAGCATTTTTTCGCGTTTAACATATTCTGTATTTAGGATACGCAGGTGGCCGCTCTGCAAACGGACCAGGTTGTCGAACAAGTTGTCGACTACTCCGGTTATTAATGACCACATATAGATCGCGATCATAACCGCGACCGCGATTGACAGCCCGGTCAAAACCGAACGTCGTTTATTGCGCAATATATTCCTGAGGGCGATTTTAAACACGTTTCAGAGCCTCCGTCGGTTCCATCCGGCTGGCCACCCGGGCAGGATAAATACTGGTCAAGGCAGAGATTGCGATTCCGGCGACAAAAGTGATTGCGATCATCTTTGGGTTCCAGACACCGTGTGACGCCCCGGTAATGCGATAGCCGACATCCCCGATATCCCGCATTAATACTCCCCAGTTGAGCCCATATTTAACAAAAGGGATATTTATCAAAATGCCGAGCAGGCAGCCTGTAATGCTCCCCAGCAATCCGATCATCGCACCTTCTAGTACAAATAATCGGACTATTTGCTTACGCCGCATCCCCATGGCGGCCATCATGCCGATCTCTTTGGTCCTTTCAAAAGCGGCTAAAAGAATCGTATTGCTAATGCCGATCAGGGCGATTATGAAAACGCTGAACAACATTACCGATGAACCGCCCCGTTTGGCCTGGGCAATCGCAATGACATCCGCGGCCAGGTCTTTCCAGGTAGCTACTTCCAGTCCGGGGAGCTCTTTTGATAATTTTTCTTTGAATGCCAAAATTGTGGTCGGATCTTTGAGTTTAATATCGATCTCGGTAACCCCTTGTCCCATATCCAGCGCCTCTTTGCCCAAACCGAGCGGTATCACCACCGCCGCCCAATCGATCTTAGGGTCTTCGGTTTTAAGAATCCCTTTAACCCGCAAATCCAACGCCTGATAGGTGTCATATTTGGTCCGGGTTAGAATTGTCATGTAATCGCCGACATCTACATTAAAGTCTTCGGCTAGCCCTTCACCCAAAAGGATGGCTTCTTCATCTTCGGCCACAAAAAACTCCCCTTTGGAGACTGCTTGCTTTAAACGAAATACCGCCTCGTCGTCTTTTGAGCTAACTGCAATTCCCACTGCTGGATACTGGTCTACCCCATCCGAGAGCATAATTCTAAAATTTATTCGCGATGTAACCCCGGCAACTCCAGTAACCCCGGCAACCCTGGCAACTATTTCCCCGGGTTCATCGATAGATTTATCCAACGGCAGGTTTTCTTCATCCTCCCGATAATCTTTATCAAAAATCTTGATATGGCCTGTTTCATAATTAATAATCCGGTCAAATGATTCCTGATCAATGCCGGTCAGCATCGAATCAAAGATGATCACAAACATCAGGCCGACTGCAATAGCCAGAAAGGTCAGGGATGTCCTGGTAAAATGCCGAAATATATTTCTAAAGGCGAGCTTTAAAAGCAATTCTATTTCCTCTCGTCTCCCGCAATTTGTCCATCATGAACTTTGACCAAACGCCGGGCAAAGTCCATAACCATCGGATCGTGAGTGGAAAAGATAAAAGTTGTTTTGGTTTTGGCATTCATCTCTCTCATCAATTTGAGGATCGCTTCTCCCGTAACAGAATCAAGATTAGCTGTCGGCTCATCGGCCAGCACGACTTTAGGCCCTTTGACCAGTGCCCGGGCAATGGCCACTCTCTGCTGCTGTCCGCCGGATAGTTCGGCCGGCTTGCGGTTGGCCAGGTCAGCCAGACCGACAGCGGCCAATATCTTCATGACTTTGGCTTTCCTTTCTTTAGGCGAACCCTGTTTTAATAGGATCAATGGAAATTCAACATTTTCAAAAGCGGTTAGAACCGGGATCAGGTTAAACGATTGAAAGACGAAGCCCAAATTCTGGTTCCTGACATCGGCTAATTGATTATGATCGAGTCTGGCGACATTTTGCTCCCCCAAAAAGACTTGACCGGTAGTCGGTTTATCGAGACAGCCAAAAATGTTGAGCAGAGTGGTTTTGCCGGAACCAGAGGGGCCGGCGATGGCGGTGAATTCACCTGCGTCGATAGAGAGGGAAATACCTCGTAAGGCGGGCACCTCCACTTTACCTACCCTGTAATTCTTTTTCACTTGATCCATTTGGGCGATTGGCATGGTGTGCCTCCTTATTCTTTTGCTCTTCGTATTTTATACCTTTTTCAATTGAAAGTCTGCTGAAAAATGGTTAGAATTGTTTAAGTAAGGAGGTCTTATGCCAAGGAAAAAGAAAGCTCCGGATCAAAAAGGTTATTGGTTGGCAGGTTTAGTCGGATCTCTGATCGGGATTATTTCTGCTATCGTTTCTCTCCGCTTTATTCCGCTCATCATTAAACAGGTGGTTAAGGTTGTAAGGAAGAAAAAATGAGAATACTATTTAATACCCTCATCCCCAGACCCCTTCTCCCAAAGGGAGAAGGGGAGACGTTGTTTTCCGGAAACGAGATTTCCCCTCTCCCTCTGGGAGAGGGGGGAAGAACTTTGCGGAGGTGGGGTGAGGGCTTTGGGAGAATCGGTTTTTATTTGTTACTTGTATCTTGTTTCTTGTTTCTTATATCAACTATAGCATTTGCTATGGGAGGGAGGCCTAAATTGCCAGATAAAATAAATGTTGAGTTCCAGACTAATAAAGGAAATTTCACTTGTCTCTTGTATCCAAAATCGGCCCCGTTAACCGTCGCTAACTTTATTGAGTTGGCCAAAGGCGAAAAAGAATGGACCGATCCGGCGACCGGAGAAAAGGTTAAAAAATCGCTCTACAACGGGACGATCTTCCATCGGGTGATCCCCGATTTTATGATTCAAGGCGGCGATCCCTTAGGGCAGGGGATTGGTGGACCGGGATACAAATTCGAAGATGAGATCGACTCTGTTTTAACTTTTGCTAATCCGGGGACTTTGGCGATGGCCAATTCTGGCCCCAACACGAACGGTTCCCAGTTTTTTGTGACAGTAGCCGCAACCCCCTGGTTAAATGGCCGGCATACGATCTTTGGTCGGGTGACCGAAGGATATGAGGTTGTTGAAGCTATCAGCAAGGTTGAAACCGGGGCGATGGATAAGCCGGTTGAGCCGGTGGTTTTGGAGAAATTGATAATTAAGGATGCCGAATAAATGATTCTTAGGTGTTTGGCATTTTGCTGATTAAAATTGTTGTTTTGGCTTTTGGCGGGGCTCTGGGAACAATATGCCGCTATGTCGTATCCGGGATTGCCAACCGGTTATTTGGCTACCATTTCCCCTGGGGAACGTTAATTATTAATTTACTCGGGGCATTTTTTGTTGGAATTGTTTGGGGCTTTTTAGAGGAAAAACACGTTAGTTACCAAATGAAGCTTTTAATTTTTACTGGTTTTTTTGGCGGCTTCACTACTTTCTCCGCTTTTGCTATCGAGAATGTCGGTTTAATCAGAGAAGGAGCTTTTGGACAGGTTTTGACTTATGTCGGTCTGACAAATATCTTAGGAATAGCCCTTGTCTTTGCCGGTATGTTTCTAGTAAAATTGATTCGTTCCTTCTGAATACCTTGGAGGTGTCAAATGTTAAAAAAATTCTTGCTCGTTTTCCTCGCTGTTTCTTTCATGGCCTCTTTTGCTTTTGCCGATAATGGTAAAGATCTGTCCAAACAAGAAATGATCGCTCAGTTTAACCAGGCCATTGAAACCGTTAGGGTGTTTGTGACATCCAAAATTGCCGAAGCCGATCTGGATGCCACCACCACCAGTGTTACGCCAATGTACCAATGGGGTGCTTGGTTAATAATCCTCAAGATTCTTAGCTTTCTGGCTTTTCTGGTTTTAGTTGCGGTTGCAATTGCCTTCTACGGAAAAAATCTGGCTTTGGTCAGTGGCACTATCGAGAAAAAGATCAGCCGGACTTTTTGGTTTGGCTTATTGGCAATACTTTTGATTGTGCCGGTTGTTCTATTATTGGCAATATCTTTAGTGGGAATAGTATTAATTCCTGCCTGGCTGATCTTGGTTTTTATTGCCGGGCTATTTGGCTATGCCGCGGCGGCTCAATATGTCGGGGCTAGACTGGCCAAGCTTTTAAAACGTAAAAAAACGACTCAATTAGGCGATACTGTTTTGGGCCTGGTTACTTTAATGATAATCGGGATCGTTCCGTTTTTAGGTGGTTTGATCAAAGCCTTTGTCTGCCTAAGCGGCCTGGGCGCTGTTGTCCTGACCAGGTTTGGGACGCAAAAAGATTAAAGCGGGCAGTTCTTTGCTACAAAATCAGCCGCCTGTTCGACGCAACCTAAGCAGGAGAGTTTTCTGATTTGACGGATCTCTTTGCAGTTAAGTGAAGAGGCTTTTTCTGTGAAGAAATTTTCAAACTCGGCCATCTTTTCCGATGCGTATTTATCCAAGATGTGTTTTCCTGCACAATAGGCGCCGCAAACACCACCCGGTGCCTGACCGCCCCCTTTACACAGCATTGTTTTGTCTTCCGTGCTTATCTTGTCTTTAAAAGCGGCAATGACCGCGTCAGCGCAGTTCATCCGTTGATGACCGTCTTGGCCGAGAAAATGTTTCTTTGCTTTGTTTTTTGGCATGAGGTAATTATAACAGAATGTGAAATTATTTAGAAATTTATCGATATTATTTCATGACACGTCTTGTGGTTCATCCAGGTTCTGCCAGAAGAATCGAAACTGCCTATCAGGCCAAATTGGCGGCACCGCCAAAACCAACAGGTTGTTTTGATTCTTATATCCAGCGATTGATAGCCCTAAAGGTGCTGCCAGTTAATTTTTTTAAACTTGGGGGACAACCAGTTGAGCAAAAACTGTCTTTATTAGAAAAGATTGCTCAAAACAGGGAAGATTATCTATTGCTGAATTGGTGCTTAAGGATTTTTCATGCAACTTCTTCAACAACAACGCAGGTTGTCACTGGTGCGATTTTGGTCAAAAGAGGTGTTTACGAACTAAATGAATTAGAACCTTTTCTGATAAATTCTGAAGATGGTGTTGCCAGGGCTTCTTTGTTTTGTATTATGCATCGTTTGGGTGGTGAGTTTATTGAGAGGGTAAAGCCCGGGTTGGTAGGCTATGACGACAGGGCGTGGAAAGCGGCGGCTAATTATGTGATAGATTATGGTCAACCAGCAGACTGGCTATTAATGGCGACTAAGTGGCACGAGCCTTTGCTCAGGGTCGCCTTGGCAGCCAGTTTGGAGCCGCATTCCTCTGAACAATGGGCTGCCTTGGAATCGGTTTGGCAGCAACAGGGGCTTTATCTCCCCATTTCCCATATTCCTATTGAAAAATTAGCAGAGCATATCTTTGATCCCTTTTCTCCTTTTCTCGGCTCAATTATTGACGCCTTAATTAACCACCAAAGCGAAAGGCTCATTAGAAATCTGCAAGCCCGTCTGGTTAGTTCTGGCAAGGAAGCTGCTCCATGGATGAAATGTCTTTTTAAAAATTGTGACACAGCTCCACCCGCTGCTGTGGTTGAACCATCTGAGGTTGGCGAAGAAATTGCTGGGTCGCCAGCCTATGTGTTAAGCCGGCTTTGGGGGTTGCACCGGGCAACAGTTTTTAACCAGGCAGAGCCTGGTCATGCTTGGCGAAATTTAACTTGTACTGATACCCCGGGCTTATTTAGGTCAGCTTTAAAACATAGACACTATTCTGTAGTAAATGATAATTTCTTTATTAAACAAAATTCTGGTTCAGCAATTGCTCTTTATTTAGGGACAGAAGCGCCGTTTATTTTTGGCGGGGTTTATTGGTTGAGTTGCGGTCAGACTTTAGAGATCACCCAGGCCAGGAGTTTTTATGCTTCTGAAATGCAATATAAATTATTGCTAGACAATCTCCCTCGTTTTGGAGAAGAAGGCTTATTAGCCACGCTCTTGGATATCCGCTTGAATCCCCTTGTCTAATTGGTTTACAATGATTGCTGGAGGTGTCTTATGGCAGAGCAAATTAATGTTGAGGAGCTTAAGGTGAAAGGGAAAGAGTTGACAGAAAAAGTGAAGAATTTGGTGAGTGAGGGGAATGTTCGAAAGATTTCGATCAAGGATAAGGATGGAAATGTGATCTTGTCGATTCCGTTGACGATCGGGGTTGTTGGCGCAGTTTTAGCCCCAATTTTGGCGGCAGTCGGCGCGATTGCGGCATTGGTTACCGATTGTACAATCACAGTCGAAAGAAAAGCTTAAGACACTGTGATCCTATCTCCAAAGAAGAAGCCCTCCGACTTGTGTCGGAGGGCTTCTTTGGGTTCGAGACTAGGAAGAAACTATTACTGTACAGTAAATAGTCCTTCAACAGATGGCCCAAAGCCAATTGGCCTGGCATTAGCTGAATCGCTATCATGCAAGACCCAATTAACCCGTACCATATAAGTACCGGCTGGTATTTTGGGTAATAACTTTGAGGTTACCCCGCCTGTTATGTGTTTTTCTGGAGCATGGTTTTCGAAAATCATTCCTTCCGGATTATTGCCCGTTGTATTCCATTTTTCCACCATTACGATATATCTGTATCCTCCCGAGAAGTCGGGCGGTGTTTCTGTCGGCGCGGTCCAGCTGACAGTCGCAGGATTGGTTGACACAGCAGTTGTGGCTGATGAGTTTACTCCTACACCGGCAACTTTTAAACCTGTTGCAGCAGAAGCAGAAAAATCAATCATGTTCCTGGTTTCCGTATAGGTTGCTCCATTAGAGGTTGTAACTGTGATGGTCCAAGTTCCCTCAACAGCGGTTGGCATGTTTTCTTGTTGCTGTTCTTGATTTGTTTGCATTAGTTGTTCCGCTTGTTGCTGTTTTTGCTGTTCAGTGAGCTCTGGATTATCCCAGATCTGATGCATTTGCTGCTGCATATTATTGTCCATCATCATCGGCATGATGGCATACTCTACCATTCTGCCGCCAACTCCTGGGGCCCATGGATCTATTGATAAATTATAAGAGGTCTCCTCTGGATCTGTTATATACGCAGTAGCAACACTATCACCTTCAGCCAGCAAGACGCCTACATGGGCTTCAACAAAACGTTGTTCTTCCACTGCTTGTGCTCCTGGTCCCCCTGGTCCCCCTTGCGGGCCCGACGACGAAGGCATTAACTGAGCATTGATAATTCCTGGTGTCATAAAATCCACAATTCCCAAAGTATTAAACATTTTCCAGTGATCAAATGGTGGACGGCCACCGGTCTCTTCCCCGCCGGCAAATACCATTTTATGAAGAACTATCATTGCTTGTAACATATTTAATTCAGTAGTTGATGTGACATCATCTCGTTGCCCCGGGGGGAAAGCAGTTTTATAAGCTTTAGCTTCTTTAAAATCTGTTCCTGCCACTACTTTTGCTAGATTTGTGTTCATTAATGTAATCATATCTGCCTCACTCATAAGAGTCGGCGCAACAAACTCTTCACCGCTTTCGGGATTAAAACCGCCCGTAAACACTGCGTCAGTGGCGGCAGCCCTAATTTCTCCAACTGTTAATGTAAGCCCATTTCTTAAGGCTTCAGCCATGCCGGTAAAAATAGCATCTCCTTGCTCTTGTGCATTTGCACCTTTTTCCGGATCAAGAGATGACATTACGGCTGAAATAAGATTTTTTGCATCTAGTATTGATAAGTCTGTTCCTAGATTTGCTTTCTCATTATAAATAAACGCGTCTTTATTTGCCGCCGCGTCACCAGAATCAACGCTATCAGCAATACCACCCATAGCCGTCTCTTGATTAGAATCATTATACAATTTTGTCTCGTCATAAGTGCCTTGAATATTTTCAACCATGCTTTGGGTTATTTCAAGATCGCTTACCTGTAAAAGGACAGCTTCTACCACTGCGCTAAAAATTGCCTGTTTTACCTCATCATCAAGCTCAAGTGTAGCCCCAATTTCGTTCATTGTTGCCACGATTTGGTTGGCTACATAGGTTGTTACAACCGATGTTTTGGGATTGCAGTTAATGGTCACAGAATCGTCATCAGCACTTTTCACCGCGATGCCCAACAGGGTCAGTTTTTTAGTGCCATCAGCATTAGGCAATGTTGCTTTGGCAATATAGGCGTTTGCACCAAGAGCGTAAGCACTTGTTCCGGAAGATCCGGCAGGGGCCATTCCATAACTCCCATCGCTTTCTGATGTTGAACTTGCCAGTGAGCTGGATAAAGTCCCCGTTATATTAAGTGTGTGTAGCCCCACAGTTGCTCCTTCAACCGGCACTTCTGTAGCCAATGCGTCAACAGAATAGCCACTGACACTTGAGCCAAGAATCGTACTTAGGTCTGCCAGCACAGCAGAAACTACACCGCTTATCACTTCACTGTTAGCCGAAGTAGTAGTTGTAGTGCTAGTCGTGGTGGTCGTCGTTGTGGCTGTCGAACTACTTGAAGAAGAACCGCATCCTATTAAACTGAAACCGACAAAAGCAGCCAGGGTCAGAACGAAACCGAACATGATCAATTTTCTCATACTAGACCTCCTGTTTTTTTTCAAAGACATTACTCTTTGATTGAACTGCGTTTATTATATGCCTTTGACTTTAGTTGTCAACCCCTAAGTGGCTCTTCAGCAAACAGTGTGCCAAATTAAACCTCCCAGCAAGGTAATGGGAATGAATGCCAGCATCATTTTTCTGATGTAGACTTGGACATTGCGAAAACCGTAACTTTGTCGTTTAATCATTTTGATTTTTGTGTGAG
>JBDRIF010000059.1:0-25752 GCA_043816125.1 bacterium | reverse complement strand
CAAATCAGATCTTTGCCTTCACCCAAGAACGATATCTCTCATTTCCCCAAAGATAAGTATTTGACAATTATTGGTCAGGTCGAGGATGAACCGCGGGCAATTGATGATCTTGTCTTCTTTACCCTGAGAACTAACGGCCTGGTCTCGGTAATGGCCAAAAATTCAGCCGTAAATTATGGTGATAGAGTTGAAGTATCCGGCAAGCTTGAGGAGATCGAGAGTTTAAGTAACCCCGGGATTCTCTCTTATGCCGATTATCTGAAGAATCAAGGGATAATCTGTCGTTTGCGGGCGAAAGAGGTCAAGGTTCTGTCCCCCGGCGGAAATCGTCTGAAAAAAGTCTGTATTCAAATTCGCAATCATTTGATGCAGGTCCCTAAAAAGACTATGCCCGAACCTTACGCCTCCTTGCTCAGCAGTATTGTTTTTGGTACCAAAGCGGCCAAGACAGACAAAGCAATTAAAGAAACATATAAACGGGCAGGAGTTGCTCATTTATTAGTCGCGTCGGGGATGCATCTTGGTATTTTGGTTGGAGTCTGTCTATTTGTTGTTCGCTCATTAAGGCTCCCTTTAGGAGTAGGCGTATTCATCACCAGCCTGGTCAACTGGCTCTACGCGATTATGACCGGGTTTGGCCCGTCAATCTTACGAGCGGCGATCATGGCGGAATTGGTCTTAATTGGACTTTTATTTGAACGTGAAAAAGAAATTTACACCTCTCTATCTCTATCGGCATTAATCATTTTATTATTTAATCCCAAAAACCTGTTTGATGTCGGTTTTCAACTTTCATTTGGCGCGACTTGGGCGATGGTTTTTGTGTCGCCTGTCTTGCAGGAGCGCTTTAAACCGTACCTTCCCAGATTCATTGCCACCACACTGGCCGCGGCCATCTCACCTGTTTTGGCGACAGTGCCGATCACTATCTTTCATTTCAGCCAGACCTCTTTGGTGGGCATCATAACAAACATTATTCTATTGCCCTGGGTCGGAATCGTTGTTGTCTTGGGCTTTGTTTCAACCGTGGTGGGAATAGTTTTTTTGCCTTTGGGAGAATTAATTAACGGTGCAAATCTGATATTGATCTGGTTGGTCGACGTTATTGTTACTTGGTTGGGCAATCTTCCCTTTGCACTGGCGTATTTTGCCCCGCCTAAATTCCCAATTATTATCAGCTATTATGTTCTTTTAGTATTCGGGGTTGAAATTTTGCGACGTGGTTACTGGCCAAAACTGAATCAATTCCGCTTGGTAATTGTCGGCTTAACGATCGTTGCCGTCCTTGGCTGGAATGTGGCACTATCAGATTCTACAACCGGATTGACAATAACCGTGCTGGATGTTGGTCAGGGGGATTCTATATTGATCGATACTCCCTCCGGCAAAAAGATCTTGGTTGACGGGAGTGAATTGCCGATGGGCGAACAAGTTGTTTTACCGTTTTTGCAAAAGAGAGGGATAAGTGAGCTCGATCTAGTAATTCTAACGCATCCGCATAGTGATCATCTTGCCGGCTTGCTGCCGGTTCTCCAAAAGATTAAAGTTAAGCAGGTACTTGAGCCGCAATTTGAATATGAATCGTCATTCTATCGGAATTTTATCCGTTTAATTGAGCAAAACAGAATCAAATATAGTGTCGGTCGCGCGGGACAAATTCTCGATTTTGGTGCCGGAGTAACCGCAAGCATTTTTCATCCTTCTATGCCGTTCTTAGAAGGGACAAATTCCGATTGCAACGATGCTTCGATCGTTTTTCGGCTCAAATTTGGCAGTTTCTCAATGATGTTTACCGGTGATAATGAACAGGAAGGGGAAGAGAGGATACTTAGTCTGTTTCCGGAGAGTGTGCTGGCTTCGACAATTCTCAAAGCGGGGCATCATGGGAGCCGGACATCGACTTCGGACCCTTTTCTGACCGCTGTTAATCCGCAGGTAACCATTATTTCTTGTGGTAAACATAATAAATTTAAACACCCGCATCAATCAACGGTGAAAAAACTTAAGAATCTGTTTCGTACAGATATTAACGGGGCTATAACGATCAAAACTGACGGGATCAGTTATTCTGTTCTGCCTCAACGCTCGGGGCAGTAGTCGGCTGCATTGTCGAAGCAATCCCGGTTGTCCACCACTGTTCTACCATCGATTGCACATGAGGGGTTCGGTAGAGAACTTCACAAGCTTCAGCTCTGGTAAATTCTTTGGCCGCTTCAAATGGTTTGTCGTTCAGATAATTTAATAAGCCAGCTTTCTTGGCCGGTGCAATATATTTGTTGGCCCAGAAAGTATCTGCCAGATCGGTGAATTCAGATTTGGCCTCCACATCTTCATTTAATTTTGCGTAACGAGCGAGGATAGTGATCCCTTCGGCCCGGCTGACAACCTGGTTCGGTTGGAAAGAACCGTTTGGATAGCCGGTGACAATCTTGTTTCTGCTGGCGTAGGCTACATACTTAGTTGCCCAATGGCCATCGGTAAGGTCGGTAAATTCACTAAACGCTTCTGCTTCGAGCTGAGCATCGGGGAGTCCTAAGCTGCGGACAAGCAGGGTGACCAATTCGGCTCGGGTGATCCCTTTTTCCGGTTTAAAGGTATCATCCGGATATCCCTTGACCAATCCCAAGGTGACACAGAGGGCGATCGGTTCTGCCGCCCAATAATCGAGGGACATGTCGGACGATGGAGTGAACCCTAATACGTATAAGGTCGCAGTCATACTTTCGGCCGAAGTGATTCCTGCCGTGGCGTCAGGGGAGGTGTAGCCGATCAACTCAAAAACATTGCGTCCCTGGCCAATAGTGGGAGTGGCCGTAATTGAAGTTTCATTTCCCATTGATTCCCCGTTTAGATATACCTGCAGTAACGGTTCAACTTCTGTCGCCTGATGAGTTTCGGCTGTCGCAGAAACAGCAGTTACGGTCCAGGTATATGTTTCGTCCATTACCCGGACAGTCTTTGCTTCGGCCGAGATGGTAATCGTTTTCTGATCAGTAATCAATCGATCCTTAGGTGCGATAAAAGCCAGTGAGGCTTGTTTTGTCTTCAGTTTTCTCTTGGAGCTGAAAACTCTCTCGCCAACAAAAGAGAGAGAGAAGTAATGTGGAGTATCTCCGGGGATTTCCGGTCGTTGCACAAAAGCGTAATCAAAACGGAAACCACCATTCAAAACGCCGATACCGTAAGTTAGGCTCGATTCTTGATTGAGCCCCGTTCGTAAGGCGATATTATCATAAGGGAAATATTCCAAACCAAATTGGTAGCTTAACCCATTGCTGGCCGACAAGAGGGAGTGGGGGATGGCAAAATCTACTCCCGCATTGAGTCGTTTATCATTATCTTTCCAGGCTTCACCGGAAGGGCCGAGCAGATTTGCCTGAGCGCCGAACTTATAAAAGCCACCGAGTTTATCGTTGTTATTTGTCCAACTAACACTGCTCCCGCCAATATTTTGGAACATGGCGCCAAGTTTTAACCACGGGTTATATTGCAGGCCAAAACCGATATCGAGAGCGGTTCCGGTGGCTCCGGCATTAGTATCACCGGTTAATCGTTGGTTAAAAAGTTTGTAGTTTATTCCGAGAGCAACATTGCGATAGGGGAGGACTCGGGAATATGAAATAGCTACCACACTGTTGTCATAGCTGGTCGCTTCACGACTCGGATCGACAATAATTCTGCCGGTTCCGACATCTTGTTTGGTTGGGAGTGATCCGGCGGTGTTAAGTCCGGAGTAAGCCAGACCGATCGTCCCATATTGAGTCGGCACAGCCCAGGCAAAAAGATTGTATTGGGTTTCATCGAGAACCAGTTTGCGGGAGGCGGCGGTGATCTCTGGAAAGATTATGTCGGCTAATCCGGAGGGATTGGTCAATATGCCGCTGGCATCGTCGGAGAATCCGACAGAAACTCCACCCATCCCTAATTGTCGGGCGCTGTAAACATTGCGGCTCGGATCGAGAGTTGTTCCATCAACCGCTAACGCGGAATGACAAATGACCAATGAACAAATGACAAATGATGGAATAATAATTATATTTTTCAATTGTCTTTTCATTATTTTAGTACTGTAATTTTTCCTTTGCCGTTGGTTGCAACTTGTCCGTCAACAATGACCAGGTAGATGTAAATGCCGTTGCCGACAAAGTCCCCGGTGTCCGATTTGCCGTCCCAGGTTACTTCGTTATAGCCGGCGCGGGACCCGTCTTGACCGGCGGTTATCGACTCCTTATGAATTAAATTTCCGGCCAGATCAAAGAAGCTTAAGGCAACATTACCTTGCTTTGAAAGGGTATAGGCGATAGTTGTTGTCTGGGTCCCCGGATCGAACGGATTGGGATAATTTAGCGGCCGGCCTTGGATAGAAGCCGAACCGGCAGTCTGAACATAAAGAGGATAAACTTCAAAAGTTGAACCGTTGCCGGCGTCGTCAAAAGCCTCAATAGTTATGCCATGTGTCCCGTCGACTAGGGCGGTCGATACTTCATAGGTAACATAATAATTACTATCTACATTAACAAAGGTGAGTGTTTGTTGTGTTGAATCGAGGGTTAGTCGGCCGGAAGCTAACCCGTTCGTTGCATTAATTGTGATTTGAATGGCTGGAGTAGCGTCGATCGGGTCGCCGGTTAGAGGAACGGCCCCGTCTATCATCACACTGATCGTCGGTTTGTCCTCCGTTACAGTGAAAGTATAAGCGGTGAAACTGGAGGTGGTTGTATTGCCAGCACCGTCTATGGTGCGGATTTCCAAGCTGTGTTCCCCGGCGGAGAGGGCGGTGGAAAGTACTATTTTAAAACTTTCCACGGTCGAGTTGAATGTTCCGTCAAAGGCTTCGGCGCTGATCCAACTACCGCTGTCGATCCGGTATTCAACGGCAACTACGCCGCTTTCGTCGGTGACAATGCCGGTAAATGTGGGGAAAGGATCATCGGTCTGGTTACTGGGGAGGGTATTGATCGCCGCAGCCGGTGGGGTATCGTCAACTTCACCCCCGGTAGTATTAAAGGTAAAAGTGTAATCAGCGGCCATAGTGGTCAGCCCCTCATCTTTCACTGCGCTGGAATTAACGGTTACTGTATAGGTTTCACCTGTAACAAAATTACTAGCATGGCTGACCGAGAGATTTTTCTTGGTACTATCCAAGAATTTAACCGATAGTGTACCGACCGAAGGAGTGATTGTTACCCAATCACTGGTCAGCTGAACTTGAGACATTCGCTTGTTAAAGTTGATCAATACCGGTTTATTAAGAGCCACACTGCTTTCGTCGGAGGTGGGAGAGGTGCTGGAGACAGATGGGGGGACCCCAGGAATGAAAGGATAGGTGTAGGTGAAATTTCTCTGACTGTTGGAACCGAGCCAGAAAGTGGTTAGAACCTCAGCGGGAATATCACCGCTAGCCGATATTTGATCTCGGGCATGTTCGTAATACGGTTTGTCATTGACATCGCGACCCTTGGTTTTATAAAAAGTTTTAATGTAACCGTTGCTATAAACCTTGTAAACAGAATACCCTGTAGGGAAACCGACCGCCGGCCCTTGACGGACATAGGAAATATTGTTGATATCGCGTTTGTAGTTGTCGCTCAAATGTCCGCCGATTACTGCTGCAACGATCGGGTAGGTGACGCTCGCTTCGGTGGTAGTAAAACCCTCGATCGTCGCCCGAAATGCTTCGTGATTGGATATCTTTAGCGCCCCAACTTCTTCAGTCGGAATATCAAGCGGATAATCATTCTCCCCGTCGATATCTGAGATATCGTAAGCAGGGTAGTTCATAAAAATAAAAGTTTTGGAATTAGGATTGTTTGCTAGGTAGCCGTTTAAAGCTTCCAAACTGGCCCAGCCGGTCCCATCGCTTTTAACTGAATCGAGGAAAACCAGATTATAGTACTTGTATCGGAACTGATAATTGAAAATTGAATCTTTTGTATTGTCGGCAGTTACGTAATTGTAGCGGCTTTCGGTTGTGGCCAAGGTCAAGGGCTTAAAAGCGTCGGTGATCCAATCGGAGGTGTAAGTCGCTTGTTTGTCGTAGGCTCCTGGGACTGGAAGATATTTATAACCCTGGTTTACCGGCAGGTCACTGGCGCCGACCAGGTTATCTAGTTCTCCTTTCAGCCCTGTATCAGAACCGACCTGATCCCCATATGTTGAGTCGGCCAGGTTGCCGTTAAGAACTGTGAAATCGACGTTATGAGCGTTTATTTCCGCAACTTCGTGCGAGACTATTGTTTGTCCGTACTGATAGGGGATCCCGCGAACACCGGGAGTATTCGCTTTGCCGTCGGCGTAGCGAATATCGTTGAGAACTGCAAACGTGAACAGCGGTTGTCCGGAAGGCTCTTCGAGAGTATTAAAAGTTAATGGGTCTAGAATCATCGGTGGATAGTAGCTGGTCCCAGATGCGCCTGTTGATCTAATTCTATATTTATAAGTTGTATCCTGAAATAAGTCCGAGAGCTCCAGAGAATGATATTTTGTTGTGCCGGAAACAGTGGTTGTGTTGGTTAAGCTGCCGATCCCCCAGAGAATTTCGGTAGTTGTCGCTTCATCAGTTGTTGACCAGGTAATGGCCATGTAGTTATCTGAAACACTGGTTAGCTCTACGTTACTGATTGTTGGAGCAGCATATGCGGCAACTGATAATAATAAAACCCAAAATCCAAATGACAAAATCCAAATGAATTGCTTAAGGCCAAATAAATTAAACGATTGGAGTTTATTGGATTCATTTGTGATTTGATATTTGTTATTTGTCATTAAAATCTATATGTCACTCCTATTGTATTAACGAATTTTAGATCGGATATTTCAAATGCTTTTTCTGTTCCGGCGGCGACTGTTTTGTTGCTATAGCCGATGCCGGTAGCAATCGGGTCGACCTGAGTGATATAGGAAACAGTCCAAGCCTCTCGGTTAAAATAAAGGTTTGTATAGAGTAATTTATTTAAATCGGCGTTGTAAATGTCTAATTGCAGAGAATTTAAAATGATTTGCGGATTAATCGTTGTTGAGTTGCCAACAATAGTCCCCCAGAAATTAATTTCCAAGCCTAGATCTAGGCGGACAGGGAGGTAACCAAATTGAAAAGCATCATCGAGGCTGGCTTGGGCTTCGGCTGTCAGGCCTGTAATGGTCGGTTTTGACATTAGGGTTAGGCCGAGTCTGCTCCAGGCGGGGAAGAAGAGTAATTGGCTCTCCAATCCAACTCGGAGATAGTTGATATCGCTGATGATTGTTTCAGTCGGGACGTTATTTTCTTGTGAGATATATTTTATTGGGGTCTGGTTCTTTTCAAAGTCGACAGCGATCAGGAACGGTCTTTTCAAGGCGAAGCCATAACGGATCTTTTTGGGCAGCTCGTAAGTTTTTTCCGGTTCGAGGTAGAGAGGGGTATCGCCAGCCTCGGTCGAAGAGATCCAGCGGTCAGAAATTAATTCAAAACTTGACTTGCCGCCCGGCTGCATCAGCTCATCCATGCTTCCTGTCTCAGCAGTGTTCACTTCTCGATAACTATAGTAGGCGGCCAGGTTGGAGCCGGCAAAATCCAGGTTGGCTCCTCCCATATTTTCCATTGCCACACCGACAGTAAACCAGTCGGTAATATCCCAGATCGAGCCTATGTCCATCCTGGCTGTGGAGGCATGATAGACACCGCGGTATTTGGCGGTGGCAATGATATCACCCGAAGGGAGTTTTAGTTGCTTTCTGCGATAACCGGCCGAGGTGCTGTAGCGATCGGGATCGTTTATCCAATTACTAAGGTCAGTTTCGTTCTCGGAGTCGAAATCGGGGACATAAAGGAAAATGTCTTCCGTATCCGAATTTACAACAGTTCTGATATCGTTTTCCAGGTTCATCGTGGCACTGACCGGAACAAGGTTTAATCCGGCGAAGAAATTGCCATGATTGATAGCTACTGTGCCGGCATAAGGCGATTGCATAGCGACGTTATTACGCAGTTCGGTCAGAGTAGTAAGTGGAATTGTCGCTTCTTGAGAAAGAAAGCCGCTCCAGAGATTTTGGGTACTCTCGTAAGTTGTAACTGAACTGCCCGAGTCAAAAGTGTATTGCAGCTTGCCTGCGCTGGTTATTTGCATCGGAGACATGTCGGTGCCGCGCAGATCGGTCACACTGCGGACGGTAGTGGGTAATTCGCCGGCAATGCCGAGGTCAAACCCGACCGGGCTGTTGGAGGCAAAACCGACGCTTAGCCAGTCGTTTACTTTTAATGCTGAACTAAAGTTGGTACCGGTCGATTCGGTAGCGTAATTAAGTGAACTGATGAGATTGACCTCTGTTGTATTGATCCCTGTGCCAATCTCTTCGGGACTGCGAAAGAAAAAGCCGTATTCAACTCCCCCCTCGGCGGTGGAACTGCTTTCGTCCAGGGAACTTGTTTTAGAATATGTTTGTGGCAGAGAGGTGCTAACAGTATCAAAAGAGGCTTCCGATAGTTTTAATTTTCCTAACGAAGCCGGATTCCAAAATGTGGTTTTCATCCCTTTGGACAATGTTGAGTAGCCACTCCCTAACCCGGGAAAGGGATTTTGCGAAGGGGCTACTTTGAAACGAAGATCTACGTATGGGTAGTAAACATCGGCAGCCAAAGCGAGCGGTGCCAACACAAAACAAAATAATAGTATCCAGGCACTCTTTTTGATAAACATCAGATGAGTAAATTCTATTTTACTTGTTCAGTTCTGTCAAGGTATAATAAAAATATGAGAGTAATTGGTTTAACTGGGCCGATGGGGGCGGGGAAGAATGAAGTAGCAAAATTATTGGAGAGGCGAGGATTTTTTATTATTGATGCCGATAAGGTTGCACATACATTATATTATCCGCAAACTCCTGTGTGGAAAGAATTGCTCAAGGCGTTTGGTTCTGGCATTCTTATTCGAGGGGGAGAGATTAATCGGAAAAAGCTGGGAGAAATTGTTTTTGCCGATGAGGAAAAATTAGCCGAATTAAATCGCATTGTTCATCCGTATCTCAAGGATGAGATCAAGGCTCTGCTGGAAGAGCAGACCGGAAAAACTGTCATTAACGCTGCCTTGCCGCAGTTATTTGAGGGGTTGATTGGTGAGGTTTGGGTTGTGGTTGCCTCGGAAGAGAATAGATTGGAGCGATTAATAAAAACTGGACTAAAAAAAGATGACGCTAAACAGCGGATGGGGATGCAGATGGAGCAGGAAGAATACGAAAAGTTTGCCACCGCTGTCATTATTAATGATGGAACCAAAAGGGATCTAGATGTCCAAGTTCAAACTCGAATCTAAGTTTCAACCGAAAGGGGATCAGCCGGCGGCAATCAAGAAACTGGTTAAGGGGATTGAGGCCGGATATGATTTTCAGACTCTTCTGGGGATAACAGGAAGCGGTAAAACCTTTACCATGGCTAACGTGATCGAGCAGACGCAGAAGCCGACTCTGATTATTTCCCCCAACAAAACTTTAGCTGCCCAATTATGTCAGGAGTTCCGTTCATATTTTCCACACAATGCGGTTGAATATTTTGTCAGCTTTTATGACTATTACCAGCCCGAAGCGTATATCCCCTCGAGTGATACTTATATTGAAAAAGATTCGGCGATAAATGACGAGATCGATCGCCTGCGTCACGAAGCGACTATGTCTGTTTTAGACCGTCGTGATGTCATTATCGTCGCTTCGGTCTCCTGTATTTACGCTTTGGGTAAAAAAGAAGATTACAAAAAGGCGATGCTCTCTTTAACCGTTGGCCAGCCGATCACTCGGGATGAGATTATCAATCACCTGATTCAGACAAAATATGAACGGAACGATCTGGAAATTTCCCGGGCAAAATTTCGGGCTCGTGGGGATGTGATCGAGATCCAACCGGCTTATGACAAGAATTATGTCCGGGTCGAGTTGGATGGCGACAAAATTGCCAAAATCTCGATTGTTGAAGCTGTTTCTCGTAATGTGATCGGGACGAGAGGATCGATCAGTATCTATCCGGGGACCCATTACGTCACATATCAGAAACAGTTGGAGAGTGCGCTCAAGAATATCCGCCAGGAGATGGTTGTCAGAGTCGCTGAATTGAAAAAACAGAATAAATTAGTTGAGGCACAACGTCTGGAACAACGGACAAAATACGATTTAGAAATGATAAAAGAGATGGGGTACTGTTCTGGAATTGAAAACTATTCTCGTCAACTGGATGGGCGAAAACCGGGTGAGCCACCGGGGACTCTGGTGGAATATTTCCCGGACGATTTTCTTTTGTTTATCGATGAGTCTCATGTTACCGTTCCGCAGTTAAACGGAATGTATCATGGAGATCGGGCCCGGAAACAAAATCTGATCGACTATGGTTTTCGCCTGCCGTCTGCTTTGGACAATCGTCCTTTAAAGTTCCCCGAGTTTCTGGAAAGAATTAACCAGACGATTTTTGTTTCCGCGACCCCTTCTGATTACGAGTTGAAACATTCCAAGACAAGAGTTGAGCAGATCATCCGGCCGACCGGGTTGATCGATCCTGAAGTTATTGTCTTGAAGCCGAAGGGGCAGATCGAAGATTTGATTAAACGGATCAGGGGGAGGGTGAAGAAGAAGGAACGGATTTTAGTGACGACCTTAACTAAGCGGATGGCGGAAGATTTATCGGAATATTTAAATGAGGCGGGGATTAAGGTTCGTTATTTACATTCTGATGTCCAGACATTAGATCGGATTGAGATCTTACGCGGTTTGCGTTTGGGTAAGTTTGATGTATTAGTTGGGATCAACCTCTTAAGGGAAGGGTTAGACCTGCCGGAGGTCTCTCTGGTCGCGATTCTTGACGCCGACAAGGAAGGCTTCCTCCGTTCCGAAACTGCGATTGTTCAAACAATTGGGCGGGCGGCGAGGAATATAAATGGGCAGGTCATTCTGTATGCAGAAAAAATTACCGGTTCGATGAGTCGGGCGATTAAAGAGACCAATCGCCGCCGCAAAATTCAAATCGACTTTAACTCCAAGAATAATATTACACCGCAGACCATTATTAAAGAGATCGCCGATATTTCAGACCGGATTCAGGAGGCCAAGCTCGAAGATATTCGCAAAATTAAAGAATTTATCCCCGCTTCAGAAGCGCCTGACTTAATCCGGGCGATAGAAGAAGAGATGCAGGCGGCGGCGACCGAACTTAATTTTGAAAAAGCGGCTAAACTGCGCGATCGGATCAAGGAATTGAAGAAGGCGTTTGGGCTCAAAAATACTTGAGAGAAAAATTAAGCTTGGCGGCAACTTGGTTGAGCTTTTTTGAAACTTTAGCTCTTTCCGACAAAACTCGTAGTCTTCCCAGGTCAATCTTTTTTGTTATTTTAGCGGTATTTAGCAATTCCTCAACATCCAACATGTCCTGGGGGCCACCGGCCTTGAGTTTTAATACGATCAGATCTTCAACTCTGGCGACTGGAATTGACACATTAAATAATTCAATCCTTTCCGCTTGTTTTACTATTTCATCCTGCCATTTCCAGAAAACCGGGATGATGTCCGCGATTTCAGACTCATTATTCTGATCATATATTCTGATGAGCCCATTAATTGGATCATCAAGCGCTCCTTTGAAAACTTTTAGCTTATATCCTTTTTTCTTTAGTGTTTCCGGCAGGACTTTGAAAAAGAAATCTTTATCTGCCGAAACGAGAAAGTCGATGTCTTGAGTTGCGCGAGGTCTAGCATGCGCGGCCAGGGCCAGGGCGCCAATTAAACTGTAACCTTCAAGCTGGCCTTCTTTTTGCAATTTAGCCAGTTGCTCAGATAAGAGCTTAAGCTCCTTTTCGATGCTGTTCATTTTTGTTTTGTATTGGCTGCACTGAAGAGTTTTTTGCAGAGATTGGAGAGTTTTAAGGCAGTCATTATTTTTTTAGCGGGTGATTGAAGCAGTGCTCTTTTGAGTGAATCAAGATGCGTCTGTTCTTTTACGCTTAAAGTCTTACTTTGTGTCATGATGGCCAAATTATAACACAGACTGAAAAATCTAGCGATCGAATTAGGTAATTGAAGAAGGCCCGCCTTCGTTGAAACTTCGGCGGGCAAGCGTTTGGGTTAGCTAAATAAACAGCGTTATAAATGTGCCGGCATTCTGCTTACTACCTCGAAGCCGTTTCGAAAATCAGGCCTGGCTGGATCTAACTCGGCGTGAAATTCAGGATTAAGTTTTTGGAGCTCGGCTAGAATTTCTTTTTTCTGTCCGGAATGAATTAACAGGGCTGATCTGGCAAAAGAGAAACGGATTTCAACTTTACGGGTTTCTTTGAAGGTGTGTATGCTCAAGGCATTAATGGGTGAGTGCAAATGAAGTATTTCTTGTTCCCAAAACTCTCTAGGCTCAAAAGACTTGGTTAATTGACTCAAAACAGAAGCTACTGCTTTAGGCGGGGTATTAATGTTTTTGGCTGCGGCTTTTCGCACCTCTTCGTTTTCATGATGTGCCAGCTTTTCTAAAACATACGTCGGTGTGAAAAAATTGCCTGCAACTGCTGTCATGACCACAGCATCATTCGGGATCGCTTTAAAAAGTTCCGCTAAGACTCCGGGCCGTCCGGTTCGCTCGGCCAGGGTGGCTTTGTTCTTTGATTTTAGGGCGACGACAATATCGTCAACCAAGCGGCTCTCGCCGAATCTTTTTTCCAGGCGAGTTTCTATATATGGACTTCGCTCCCAGTCGTGAAATCTTTTTAATAGACAGCGAATTATTGGCATGAATTTTGTCTCTGCTGTTGCTCTACCTGTTCCGCAATAGTAATCAATGCTTGGCCGAATTCTTCACTGAGGTGGGAAAAACAGGGGGCAAGTACGCGTAAATTGTCACACATGGCTTGCCGTTTCATCAAATCGTGCTGACGGATCGTAGCAACATTATTGGCAATCTGAAGGGTCACCTCCTCTGGGGGCAAACTATTGAATGTTGAGGCGCTTAGTGTCAAGACGATCTTAAGAAAATCAAACAGGCTGGGCAGGTCATACTTTTCCAGGATAGGGCTGGTTTTACTGAGTGCGATTTCCAAATATTTAAGTGGGCCATGGGTCTTGATGAGATCGACAAGTTTCTCCATTGAACCGGCGGCTTCTGCGAGATCTCTTATGAACTTGTCAATGAATTCGTTGCTTATTACGGCCTTTCCAACAGACTTCATGCGGCGAGTAGCGGCGGTCCTGGCCAGTTCTGCTAAAGACGAAAATGACGGCAAGCGAGTAAGGCTTGGCTTTCCTTCTACTTTCATGGTAAATGATTTTCGGCAGGAACTGTCAAAAATTTCAATTCTTTCGGTGATATGTTAGAATACATTCGGAGGTATATTTATGACTAATTTCGGTAACGTTTTAACCGCGATGGTGACTCCGTTTAAGAAAGATCTTTCTGTCGATTATGCTATGGCGGAGAAGTTGGCCAATCATTTAATAGAGAATGGTTCCGATGGCTTGGTCCTGCATGGGACTACCGGCGAATCCCCGACCTTAACTCACGAAGAAGAATTTGAGCTTTATAGGGTCGTGAAAAAGTCGATCGGCAATAAAGCTAAAATTATCGCTGGGACCGGCTCCAATTCGACCGCCACAACGATAAACTCTACCAAAAAAGCCGAAGAGTTCGGGGTTGATGGAATTATGATAGTAACTCCGTACTACAATAAACCGCCGCAAGAGGGGATCTATCAGCATTTTAAGGCAGTTGCGGAGGCAACAGCGCTGCCGATAATTGTTTATAACATTCCGGGGCGAACTGCAAAAAACATTGAAACTCCAACCATGGCTCGTTTGGCGGAGATTAAAAATATTGTAGCAGTTAAAGAAGCCTCCGGTGATTTGAAACAAGTTGAAGCTGTCCGCAAAGCTTGCCCCAAAGATTTCATTATCTACAGCGGTGACGATAATCTGACCCTGCCGATAATGGAGCGGGGTGGGATCGGGGTTATTTCCGTAGCTGCCCACTTAGTTGGTAATGATATGAAGAAGATGTGTTCTCTGTTCCTTGAGGGGAAAAAAGCGGAAGCAGAAGTGATCAATAAAAAACTGGCTGCGATCTTTGAAGCGATCTTTGTGACGACCAATCCGATTCCGGTCAAAGCCGCCTTGGCGATGATCGGCTGGGATGTCGGTGGAGTGCGTTTGCCGCTAATTGACGCCAATGAACAGGAAAAAGCGACTGTCTTAAAAGTTCTCAAGGAATTGAAACTTGCGTAAGATCCTGCTTCACACTTGCTGCGCTCCCTGTACCACTTATCCTAACAAATGGTTGGTTGAGAATGGTTTTGAGGTCACAGGATATTTTTACAATCCGAACATCAAACCGGAAGAAGAGTACGCCAAGCGTTTAGCTACGATGCGTGCGTATGCCGATCAAAGTGGTTTTCGTTTTCTCTTTGAACCAAATGATGTGGAGCATGTTTCCGGTCGCTGCTCAGATTGTTATGAGATGCGTCTATTAAAAACCGCGCAAAAAGCCAAAGAGCTCGGGTATGATTGTTTCTCAACTACTTTACTGATCAGTCCCTATCAAAACCATGAATTAGTTCGGGAGATTGCCCAAAAAGTTCGGGTAGTTTGTGACATTGACTTTTTCTACCAAGACTTTAGAATAGGGTATAGAGAGAGTCGGTCGATGTCGCGCGAACTGAATTTATTTATGCAAAAATATTGCGGTTGTGGAGTAAGAATAGATAATGCCAAAATTAACAGAGCTGTTTCAGCAAAATAAATTAACTCTAATCGTTGAGTTGCCGAAAATAGATTGGGAATTAGCCGAAGCGGCGATCGGTGCCGGGGCCGATGCCTTGCAGATCACGATGACTAAAGATCGTTTAGCTAATCTGGCAGAGGTCAAAAAGGATACTTGCCGAATTGTTGATTGTGTTAAGCATCCGGTCGGTCTCTCCTTTGCCAACAATGTCGAGTTGAGCGAAAAAGAGCTTGAATTCATCGGCTCTCTGCATTTTGATTTTCTTAACTTGGGGGTCGAACATCTCTCACCCGAGATCGTCAATCTCAAGATGGGGAAAATTATCTCTGTTAATTGCCGCTTTAGTCTGGAGGAGATTGTTGATCTCTCTAGTTCCAACATCGGGGCGATCGATGCGGCGATCATTCCGAGCTCTGACAAGGGGAAGAGCCTGACTGTCGGTGATCTGCAAAACTATATCTCAATAATTGTAGCTGCCGGATTACCGGTAATTATTCCGACTCAGCGTCTGATCCGTCCGTCCGAGGTGGCGATCATCGCCGATACCGAGGCCAAAGCGTTGTTGTTAACTTCAACAGTTACCGGGACTACGCCAAAACATCTGGCCCAATCTGTTTCGGAGTTTCGTTTGGCGATCGACGAGTTGAGCTTATGATCAAAAAGAAAAAACTAAGTAAAATCGAGATGGAAAAGGACGAACAAAATAAGTTGAGCCTGGCTTTTCAGGCTGTCAGTGAAGATAAGACTTTTAAGAAACTGGCAGATGATCATAAGTTAAGTCTGGTCAAAGAATCGCTGGAGATCGGCCGAGAAATTGCCCAATGGGTCGTCAGCGAATTCAAAGAGAGTGACCCCCGCAAAATAGCGACTTTTTTGGGAGTCAAAGTGTTGGGGGAGGAGCGGGGGAAGAATGGTCGCGGAACCATGTTTGATCGACAGAAAAAAGAGATCGTTGTCTATCGCAATTATCATGAAAAACTTTTAAGAGAGATCCATTCGCCCGAGCTTTCTCATAAATTACTCAAACTCCTGGTGGCGGTTCAGCTTTTTTATTATTTAGAAGCGGAACGATTTGGCGAAGTTTATCGTCGTTTTAAATTTAGTTCCTGGAGTATCGGTCCCTACAACCGGGAAAAATATGTCCGTGGTCTAAGCCAGGTGGCGGCACAGGCGTTTTCCGTCTCATTATTAGATCTGGAATTAACGCAGCCGGTCTTTGAGCATTTATCGACAATTTTGCAGCCCGGGTCAAAATAATGCCTGCCGATCTGCACGTTCACACCGATTATTCCGATGGGATGAAGAGTCCTGAAACTGTGGTCAAAGAGTCTAAAGCGGCCGGATTAACTACTATTGCGATTACCGACCATGATAGTGTCGGAGGGATTGAGCGGGCCAAGAAGCAGGGGGAAATTGAGGGGATCGAGGTGATCGAGGGGATCGAGTTGTCGACCGAAACAGCAGAGACAGAAATTCACATTCTCGGATATTTTATTGATTTGAAAAACTCTAAGCTTTTGGAAGTGATTAAAAAGATCCAGAAGGATAGAGTTGAGCGAGTAATAAAAATTTGTCAGAAATTGCAGGCGGTTGGCGTAGATCTACCAGCGGAAAAAGTTTTTGCTATTGCCGGGAAAGAGGCGGTCGGCCGTCCTCATGTAGCCAGGGCGCTATTATCTGAGGGGTTGATTGCAACTTTTAACGAGGCTTTTCAAAAATATATCGCTTTTGGCGGGCCGGCATATGTTTCCCACTATAAGATGGCACCAAAAGAAGCAATTGACTTGATTAATCAAGCGGGGGGCTTAGCTGTTTATGCTCATCCTGGCGTATCAAAAGCTGATGATCTTATTCCGGAACTGGCTCTACAAGGATTGGCCGGGATTGAGGTATACTATTATCTGTATCGCGAGGCGCAAGTTAAACATTATAAAGAACTGGCGTTGAAACATGGCTTGTTGATGACCGGCGGATCCGATTATCACGGGATTGAGAATGGCCGGGCTGTTAAGTTAGGCGAATTTTCAATTGCCGACGAATTGGTGGAGAAATTAAAAAGTGAACACATACACCGTAATAGATCTTGAAGCGATAAAACATAATATCGGGGCGATCAAGAAACTCCTGGCCCCCAACGTCCTGTTTATGGCCGTGGTCAAAGCCAATGCTTATGGTCACGGTTCTGTTGCGGTTGCCAGGGCGGCGGTGGAGGCAGGGGCCAATTATTTGGCTGTGGCTAATCTAAAAGAGGCTTTGGAGCTGCGTGAAGCGGGGATAATTTCTCCGATCTTAATTCTTACCGAGTCGCCGACTTCGGTGCTCGATGAAATTATTCAGTATGACCTGACGCAGACAATCTATTCTGTTACTGAAGCTCAGACATTATCTGAGGAAGCGAAAAAGCGGGGCAAAACTGCCAAAGTTCACGTTAAAGTTGATACCGGGATGGGGCGGGTTGGGGTGATGCCTTCGGAAGCGGTCGCTTTTATTACAAAAATATCTTCTTTGCCTAATATTGAGTTGGAAGGTTTATTTACCCATTTTGCCAAGGCCGAAGATGAGAATGATGGTTACACCAAAGAACAGTTTGAGTTATTTAAACAAGTATTGGTCAAAGCCGATCAAATCCGCTTGAAACATTCTGCCAATTCGGCCGCGGTCCTCTTTCATCCGGAGACTCATCTCGATATGGTGCGGGTCGGGCTAATGATGTACGGTCTCTATCCGGGGAATGGACGGAACAAGATTGAACTGCAGCCGGCTTTATCTTTTCGCAGCAGGGTAACCTATCTCAAAACGGTGCCGGCCGGCAAGGCTGTTTCCTATGGGGCGACCTATGTGACGCCAAAAGAGACGACGATTGTGACTATCCCGGTCGGTTATGCCGACGGTTTTAGCCGCCGCTTATCCAATCGGGGCCAGGTAATAATTCAAGGCAAACGATATCCTGTCGTTGGGAGAGTCACAATGGATTTGACGATGGTCGATGTTGGTATGGATAAGATCAACGTTGGCGATGAGGTTGTTTTGATCGGCGAACAAAAAGGCCAGCTGATCTCTGCCGATGAAATTGCCAAACTGGAAGATTCAATCTCCTATGAAGTTATCTGTGGGATTGGGAAGAGAGTACCGAGGATTTATCGATGAGCTATATTTCCTTATATCGTAAATGGCGTTCGCAGAATTTTGACGAAATAGTTGGCCAGCCAGCTATTGTCCAAACCTTAAAAAATGCGATCAAGAATGACCGTTTAGCTCATGCTTATCTTTTTTCCGGTCCTCGAGGAACAGGGAAAACTTCTACCGCCAGAATTCTGGCCAAAGCTTTGAATTGTTCCGACGGTCCGACCGCCAATCCGTGTGGAACCTGCGACCAGTGTACTAAGATCACCAGCGGCCATTCGGTTAATGTCATCGAGATCGATGCCGCATCTAATCGTGGAATTGATGAGATCAGAGAACTAAGAGAGCGGGTTCGCTATGCTCCGGTTGAAGGGCGCTACAAGGTTTACATAATAGATGAAGTCCATATGTTAACACCCGAAGCTTTTAATGCACTGCTGAAAACATTGGAAGAGCCGCCTAGTCACACAATTTTTGCCCTGGCGACAACCGAATTACAAAAGATCCCGATGACAATTATGTCCCGCTGCCAACGTCTCGACTTTGGCCGGATCAAATTGTCGGCGATTGAAGAACATCTGCAAAAAGTTGCCAAGGCCGAAGGGTTCTCTATCGATGCCAAAGCGCTCAATCTGGTCAGCAGGACTTCGGAAGGGTGTATGCGTGATGCGATCTCCCTGTTGGATCAGCTGGTCTCTTTTTCCGGTGACAAAATTATATATGATAATGTTGTGATGTTATTGGGGACCGCCGATGAAGATCTCCTTTTTGCTTTTGCCGATTCTATCGCGGCTAATGATACTGCGAAACTCTTGGAATTAGTCAAAGATGGCTTGGCTGAGGGGCGATCGACCGCTCAGGTGACCAGAGATCTTGTTTCACACTTCAGATATCTTTTGCACCAAAAGGCCGGCTCGAGTGAAGTTCTGGAACTGACTTCTGATTACTTGGATAAGCTAAAAACCCAGGCTGATAAGTTCTCTATGACGAAAATTAAAGAGGTCATCCGGGCTCTCACCAGAGCCGAGCTCGATATGAAGTGGCATCCCCATGGGAGATTAGTACTTGAAGTGGCTTTGTTGGAGTTGCTTGAGGACAGTGGTAAGGTTGGGGTTGAGCCGCTGGTTAAGTCAACGGTTAATAATCAAGAGTCTCTTAACCAAAAGACTCAAACCACACCAGCTGCTCAAACCCTCAACACAACCCCAGCCAATGGTATTGGCAAAATTAAAGAACATTGGAGTGCAATCCTCGAGAGCGTAAAGAAAAAAAGCATCTTCGGTTATGTCTCTCTGCACGAAGGGGAACCGTTGGAGGTTAATGGAAACGGCAGATTAGTTGTCGCTTTTAAGCGGGGTTACGGTTTTCATAAAGAGCGGTTGGAGGAGGCCAAGAACAAAGAAGCGGTGGAGGACTCGGTCAGGGAAGTTATCGGCAGCAAGATTCCGCTCGAATGTATTATCACTGATGTCAAGAAAGAGTCCGGTTTGTCGGCTAAGACTGTGGCGGAATTTTTTGAAGGGAAGGTGTTGCAATGATTTTTGGTAATTTGGGAAATATGGGTGAGATGTTGAAGATGGCCAAAGAGATGAAGGGGAAGCTGAGCGAGATGAAGAAGGAGTTGCAGGCGGCCCGTTATGAGGAGACGGTTAATGGGATAAAAGTTGTGATTAGCGGCGAAATGCAAATCATGGAACTGAAAATCCCAGGCAATTTAACCAATTTGGACAAACAAGTTCAGGAGGCGATTAACAAGGTTATGAAAATCGCCAAAGATGACGCGGCTCAAAAGATGAAAGGGCTGGCCGGGGGATTGGGGCTTCCTCCGGGAATGATGTAGTGTACGCCGAAACTTTAAATAGACTGATCGAGGAATTAAAAAGACTCCCCGGCATTGGGCCAAAATCGGCTCAGCGGCTGGCGTTTTTCATTTTGCAGAGTTCAGGGAAGGATGTCGACAGCCTGCTGGCGGCGATCAAACGGGCCAAGATCGATCTAACCCATTGTACGACCTGTTTTAATATCACCGACGTCAATCCGTGCCGGGTTTGCGAAGATACCGGCCGCGATCAGGATCTCCTTGGCGTTGTGGCCGAGCCCAAAGATATGGTGGCAATGGAGCGTTCCGGTGAATTTAAAGGTAAATATCATATCCTCGGCGGGCTTATCTCTCCGTTGGACGGTTTGGGCCCCGAGAGCTTACGGATCAAAGAGTTGTTGCACCGTTTGGAAAAGGAGAAATTTACCGAAATAGTTCTGGCGATCGCCCCGACAACCGAAGGAGAGGCGACCATTATCTACTTAACCAGATTACTTAAACCGTTAGGGGTGAAGATTAGCCGAGTGGCTTATGGCTTGCCAGTAGGGGCCGATATGGACTATGCTGATGAAGCGACTCTGGCTAAAGCTTTTGAAGGGAGGAGGGAAATATGAATATGATTATACGTTTGTTAAGAAATGTCTCCTTGCCCCGGATCGTGCGGAATTATTTTGAACAGTGGTGGACGATCATGCTCCGGCCGATCTATTTCTTTACATTATTGGATAAGGAAGACTGGAAAGGGAAACCTTTGACTTTTCTCCTGATCACCAGCTGGCTGTTGGCCGCCTTAGCAGCTACTGTGGTATTTATTCTGCAATTTGTCCCGATCGGAAAAACTTTGGTGGTCGGTATTACCGGTTGGAGTTTTGTAATTATTCTTCCTGTGCTGGTTACTTTGGGAGCAACTTTTTATTTAATCACTCTTTTTATTGTTGCTGGCCTGTTTGTTTGTGTTTTCTTCGCTCTCCTTTTTGCTCTCTCCTACGTTCTGCACTATTGCAGTAAAATGTTGGGGGGAGAGGGTGATTTGGTAAATATTGTGCAGAACGTATTCTATTGCAGTGCTGTTTTGTTGGTAACCGGTCTGATTTTTATCCTGATGGTGTTAACAAAAAACTTTGGTCTCGATTTTTCCCTCTTTCGCGCCGGGGCAAATTTTATAGAATTTTTAATTGTCATTTATGTTTACGGTCTTTTGGCTGTTGCCGTCAGGAAAAATTATGGTTTAACTAAGGCCAAAGCTTTTGCGGTCGCAATTGTTCCGGTTTTGGCCCTGTTGATTTTTGTTGTACTTTTTGATAAGATAGCTCTTTCGAAGTTGCAATCATGGATAACATAAAAGAAATAATTGAAATACGATGGCACGGTCGGGGCGGGCAGGGGGCTAAGACAGCCGCTCTGCTTTTTGGCGATGCCGCACTCTCTTTAGGAAAATATATACAGGCTTTTCCCGAATATGGTCCGGAGCGGATGGGAGCACCGGTAGCTTCTTTTAACCGCTTGTCCGACAGTCCGATTACTTTGCATTGTTCCATTCACAGCCCCTCGATCGTTTTGGTTTTGGACCCGACTTTAATGGGGAGTGTCGATGTAACAGCCGGGTTGCCTGATAACGGGACATTAATTGTTAATACAAGCTTATCTGCCAAAGAGATCAGAGAAAAGATCAGCCTCAAGGGGCGCAAGGTTTTTACCGTTGATGCTTCTAAGATCTCCAAAGATTCTATCGGCAAAGATATTCCTAACACCCCGATGCTTGGTGCCCTGGTTAAGGTTTCCGGCCTGCTTAAGTTTGAAGATTTGATCAAAGATCTGGAAATTAAATTAAAAAAGAAATTCGCGCATAAGCCGGAGATCATTGAGGGGAACCTCAAAGCGGTCAAAACAGCTTATGACGCGGTGAAGGGCGAACAATGACCGAAAAACCAGGTTGGAAATCTTTACCCGAGTGTGATCAGTTAGGGGCCGGGACAGCTAAAGACTTTAAGACAGGGGATTGGCGTTCGGAAAAACCTATTTGGAACGAATCCAACTGTACCCAGTGTATGATCTGTTGGGTCGTTTGCCCCGACGCTTCTATTAATGTTAAAGACGGAAAAATGACCGGGATCGACTATGATCATTGTAAAGGGTGCGGTATTTGCGCCCACGAATGCCTAACCAGACCTGACAAGCGGGCTCTTAGTATGGAAAAGGAGAAAAAATAATGACGACCGTTGCCCGGACCGGTAATGAAGCGATGGCCGAAGCGATGCGTCAGATCAATCCTGATGTAGTTGCGGCATATCCGATTACTCCTGCTACCGAAATTGTGATGTTGTTTGCCAAATTTGTGGCCGATGGTTTGGTTGGGACCGAATATGTTCCAGTTGAATCCGAGCATTCGGCGATGTCGGCTTGTGTGGGAGCGGCGACGACCGGAGCCAGAGTTATGACCGGAACTTCTTCACAGGGTTTAGCTTTGATGTACGAAATTCTCCCGATCGCCTCTGCGTTAAGATTGCCGATCGTTATGTCGGTTGTTAACCGGGCCCTTTCCGGTCCAATTAACATCCATTGTGATCATAGTGATACGATGGGGGGGCGTGATTTTGGCTGGATTCAGATCTTCTCTGAGAATGCCCAAGAAGCTTATGACAACGTTTTGCAGTGTATCAAGATTGCCGAACAGGTCAAACTGCCGGCGATGGCGACTACCGACGGTTTTATTATCAGTCACGGGATGGAGCGGATTGAAACCTTGGATGACAAAGTTGTCTCTTCATATATCGGTCAATACAAGCCGGCGGTCAACTTGCTCGATCTTGATAATCCGGTTACCTTAGGGGCGATCGATCTGCAAGATTACTATTTTGAACATGTCCGCCAAAAAGCCGAGGCGATGTGTGACGCAGTCAAGGTAGTCGAGGAGATAGGTAAGGAGTTCGGCCAAAAGTTCGGGCGTGAGTACGGCTTATTTGAAGAGTATCAGCTCAAAGATGCCGAAGTGGCCATTGTTGCCCTCGGTTCAACTTGCGGCACAGCCAAAGCTGTCATTGATGATTTAAGAAGCAAAGGGGTCAAAGCCGGGATGCTTAAACTACGGCTCTTCAGACCTTTCCCAGCCAGTCAGATTACCAAAGCTTTAGAAAATGTTAAGTCGGTAGCCGTTCTTGATCGTTCTGATTCGTTCAGTTCACAAGGGGGCCCGGTCTTTACGGAAATTCGTTCTGCTCTTTATGGCAATGCCAAACAACCAAAGATCATCAACTATATTTATGGTCTGGGCGGACGGGATATTGGGATTGAAGATCTGCATGGGATTTTTACCGAACTGAAAACGATCGAAAAGAAAGCGGTAATTAATTACTTAGGAGTACGCGAATAATGGCAAATTTAAAAGAGCTGGCTAAGCAATCTGAGCCACTGACCGGCGGACATCGGGCCTGTGCCGGCTGTGGATTCCCTCAAATAGTCAAAATGGTTTTAATGGCCTCCAAAGATCCGGTGGTCGTGGTTTGTGCGACCGGTTGTTTAGAAGTTACCACTACAATTTTTCCATATTCTGCCTGGAAGGTCCCTTTCTTGCACAATGCTTTTGAAAATTCTGCTGCCACAGCTTCTGGAGTCGAAGCGGCCTACAATGCCCTAAAACGGAGCGGGAAAATTAAGGGACGAATCAATTTTGTCGCCTTTGGCGGCGATGGCGGGACTTACGATATCGGTTTCCAGTCACTTTCTGGCGCGATGGAGAGGGGACACAATCTTCTTTATGTCTGCTACAACAACGAAGCTTACATGAATACCGGGATTCAACGCTCGGGTGCTACTCCTCGCGGAGCTAACACGACGACCGAACCGGTCGGAAAAGTTCGACAAGGAAAACAAGGAACTCGAAAAGATTTGACCGGAATCATGGCTGCCCACAATCTCGCTTATGTCGCCCAAGCTTCTGCCGGATATTATATGGATTTAATCAGAAAAGCGGAAAAAGCTTTCTCAATCGATGGGCCGAAATTTATGAACGTTTTACAGCCGTGCCGCTTAGGTTGGGCGTATAAACCTGAGCTGACAATGGAGATTGCCCGCCTGGCTGTCCAAACCTGCATGTGGCCGATTTATGAAGTTGTAGACGGAAAGTGGTCAATTAGTATGAAACCTCGAGAGAAGAAACCGGTCACTGAACTTTTGAAACATCAAGACCGCTTTAAACATTTATTCAAGCCGGGGAATGAGGCTGTCTTGGCTGAGATCCAGGCCGAAGTCGATCGTAACTGGGAAGTCTTGCAGAAACGTTGCGAAGCTTAGGAGGGTTAATAATGAATAAGAAACAGTTAGCCGGAAAATTAGCCAATAAAACCACTTTGACCAAGGCCAAAGCCGAAGAGGTTATTGATTTAACTCTGACTTTGATTTCAGACGCGTTAGTTAAAGGAGATAAGGTTCGTTTAGTAGGATTTGGCAACTTTGTTGTCCGCAAAAGAAAGGGGAGAGTCGGCAGAAATCCCCAAACCGGCGAAAAGATCACAATCGGTGAATCAAAAGCTCCTGCTTTTGTCCCTGGGATCAACCTGAAGAAAATTGTTAAGGGAAAGTAGATGGAGAGATCGAAAGATCGAGAGATCCAATAGGACTCTCAATCTCAACAACCCTCCATCCCTCCATCTAGTATGATTAAAATAGAAGAAGAGCTGGAAAAACTGCTGGAAGTTTTGCCTACCCGGGTTAAGCAAGCACTTGTCAAATATCCCAATGTGAACGAACTTGTCGAAGTTGTCCTTGATCTGGGCAAATCTCCCGAAGCCCGTTTCGATAAAGAATTAATCTATCTCCCCTGTGACCATGTGGAAGAGGGAGATCTCGACTATGTAGTCGACAAAGTCGGTCAATTTTCTGGCGATAACAGAGCGGGAATCGAGCGGACCCTTCATCGGATCTCATGTATTAGAAACCGTCAGGGCAAAATTGTCGGTTTAACTTGTCGGGTCGGTCGGGCAATCTTTGGGACGATTGATATTGTCCGTGATGTGATCGAATCGGGTCAAAATACTCTGATCATGGGCCCCCCAGGAATTGGTAAGACGACCAAATTGCGGGAAGCGGCCAGAGTTTTATCCGATCAGTTTAACAAACGGGTCGTAATTGTTGATACTTCAAATGAAATCGGTGGCGATGGCGATATTCCTCACCCTGGTGTTGGCAAAGCCCGTCGAATGCAGGTTGCCAGACCAGAAGACCAGCATCGAGTGATGATCGAAGCGGTAGAAAACCATATGCCCGAGGTTATTATTGTTGACGAGATCGGTAACGAACTCGAAGCTGCTGCATGTCGAACAATTGCCGAGCGTGGTGTCCAGTTGATTGGGACAGCCCACGGGAATTGCCTGGACAATATTGTGAAGAATCCGACTATCTCCGATCTGGTCGGTGGAATTCAAGCCGTTATCTTAGGTGATGAAGAAGCCAAACGCCGACATACTCAAAAAACAGTTTTAGAACGAAAGGCCCCGCCGACTTTTGATATTGCGATCGAAATTCAGGAGAAAGATCGTTTTGCAATCTATCATGATGTCGCCAAAGCGGTTGATACTCAATTGCGCGGTTTAGTCCCTCAACCGGAAATCAGGGTTAGAGAGATCAACGGTTCGATCAAAGTCCAAAAGGCTCAAGAGGCGATGCCCGATCCGACCCCCGAAGAAACTTTGCAGATTGTCAAAGATAATGGTCACGAAATTCAGCGGATTTATCTTTTTGGGATCAATACCGATCTGGTGGAACGAGCGATTCAGACGATGCAGTTACCGGCGCAGGTGGCACATAGTATCGATGAGGCCGATCTGATTCTAACGACGAAACCTAAAGCCAAGCCGGGGACAAAAATTATGAGAGCGGCTGAAGAACACAATCTCCCTGTTCATGTTATTCGTAAAAATGTCGCCGGACAGATCAATAAGTTTCTCAAATATTTTCTTGGTGGTGGCGGTTCTGAAGAAGCAGAAGAGGTGGCCTTAAGAGAAGTCATTGAAGTGATCGATCAGGTCAGAAAGACCGGCAAGGTCTTGGATCTAGCGCCGCAAAACTCATATCTCCGCCGTTTACAGCATCAGAAAGTCGACGATGC
>JBDRIF010000058.1:0-26141 GCA_043816125.1 bacterium | reverse complement strand
CCGGCCAATTTACCTCTTACCGAAAAAGATATTAATCCCGAGCTGACCCGCCGCCAACAAGGGTACGGTCGCGGTGAGAGGATGAAACTGGAAAAAGATGCGGTCAAATTGATTTCCGGAGTCAGAAACGGCAAAACTATCGGCAGTCCGATCGCCATCGAAATACCCAACAGCAGTACGGAATTCTTTGAAAAATCTATTACTCAATTACGACCCGGGCATGCCGATCTGGCCGGCGCCCAAAAATATGATCAGACAGATATCAGAAATATTTTAGAGAGAGCTTCGGCCCGTGAAACCGCGGCCAAAGTCGCGCTTGGCGCGATAGCAAAAAAACTCCTCTCCGAATTCAAGATCAAAATCTTCAGCAAGATCCAGAAAATCGGGGGCGAAGTTGAAGAAGCCAAATGGAAAAAACTGGTTGATGAAGCCAAAGCGAATGGCGATACTTTGGGTGGCGTTTTTGAAGTTATCGTGACCGGCGTTCCGGTTGGCCTCGGCTCCCACGTCCACTGGGATCGCCGCTTAGATGCTAACCTTGCTCGCGCAGTTATGGGAATACCCGCAATAAAAGGGGTGGAGATTGGACTCGGTTTTGATGTGGCCGAACTGCCGGGGAGCAAGGTTCACGACGAAATATCTTATAGTAAAGAGAAGGGCTTTTTTCATAAGAGCAATAATGCTGGCGGACTCGAAGGGGGCATAACCAACGGGGAGCCGCTGATTATTAGGGCGGCGATGAAACCGATCGCTACACTTATGAAACCGCTGAAATCTGTCGATCTGGAGAGCAAAAAACCGGCCGAGGCCTTTGTTGAGCGATCCGACGTTTGTGCTGTTGAGCCGGCGGCTGTGATCGGCGAAGCCGTTGTCGCCATCGAGCTGGCCAATGCTTTTTTGGAGAAATTTGGTGGGGATTCTTTGGGTGATATTTCCATCTCTTTTGACAATTATCTCAAACGAACCGCGCAGTAATTGCTTGTTTCCTCATTTTTTGATATAATTAATAGTTCGCAAAATAGCTAAAATACGAGCGAAAAGGAGCAAAAACATTGTCAGCTAAGATAAAGTTACAACGAAGAGGGACCAAAAAGAGACCATTTTATAGGGTAGTTATACAGGATGAATCGGCCGCACCGATCAGTAATGTTATTGAAATTCTGGGGACATATAACCCGCTCAAGGATACGGCGGAATTTATTGTTGATAAAGAGAGAACTCTCGATTGGTTAAGCAAAGGGGCTACTCCAACCGATAAAGTCAGGCTTTTACTCGGCAAAGCCGGCATAATGGAGCCGGTTGATCTGAATAGTTTACATAAGAAAAAATCAAAAGCTGAGATTAAAGCGGCTGCAGAGGCTAAGCCGGAAGAAGCAAAAGCTGAATCCGCCTCCGCTGAAGCCCCGCCTGCCGGCGAGGCAGGTACGGCGGACAAGGAGCCAAAGGCCGAAGAGCCTAAGGTAGAGGAGACGAAGTAATGAAAGAATTGGTTGAATACGTCGCCAAGTCACTGGTTGATAGTCCGGATAAAGTTGAAGTAAAAGAGATCGTCGGTGAATCGGTTACAATTATTGAAGTAAAAGCTGATCCGGCTGATGTTGGCAAAATAATCGGCCGCGAAGGACGGATCGCCAATGCTATCCGAACCATCGCCAAAGCCTCGGCGGCCAAACAAAACAAAAAAGTCTCTGTCGAAATAATTACTGAAGATAAGGAGGTAAAGTAATGGTAGACAACAATCAGGTGGAATTAAAAAGGGTTGTAATGGTCAAGGCGATTGTGACCGAAGCTTTCAAAGGAAATTTGGTCAAGGAATTAGAAAGAGCGATCAGCAATATTGACCGACAGGTGGCGCAGATCGAGGAGAGAGGGAAGGCCTATCTGGAAAGCTTGAAGCAAAAGGGCTTAAACCAAAAAGCGACCGCCTTTAAACATCAGGTCAACGAAGAGAGAACAAAGCAGGCGGCAGCCAAAGCCGACCTGACAATGAAGATCGAAGAAGCTAAAAAATTACAATTAGATACTGAATTTGTCCAAGGTCCCCTAGAAGGTCCGGTTGTGGTGGCAATTGGCGACAATCTTTATAAGAAAGTCGGCGGCGCCGAGATCATTGTTAAGGACGGAATTATTGAGGAAATCCGCGGCGTATAACTTTTGTGCGCTTTGATGTCCTAACACTTTTCCCTGAAATGTTTCAGGGACCATTAAATGAAAGTTTACTTAAAAAGGCCCAGTCCAAGGGCCTTTTGAGTTTTAATCTGGTCAATATCCGCGATTTTGCCACAGATAAACACAAAACTGTCGACGATACTCCCTATGGCGGGGGCGCCGGCATGGTTATGAAGGTTGATGTGGTGGCCAGGGCGTTGCGGTCGGTCGTTTCGATACGGCTGCGCCTACTCAACGACCGACACTCTTCCGCTCATCGAGTAGCCGCGCAGCGGCGTATCGAGATGAGCGGGAATGACAAAAACCGTATTATTCTCCTTTGCCCAACCGGAAAGCCTCTAACTCAAGCTAAAGTCAATTCACTGGCCAAAGAAGAAAATCTCGTTTTAGTCTGCGGCCATTACGAGGGTTTTGATGACCGAATCAGAGCGTATGTTGATGAAGAGATCTCAATTGGCGATTATGTTCTAACTGGCGGCGAATTACCGGCGATGGTTTTAATCGACGCGATAGCGCGTCAGTTGCCCGGAGTCGTCAAGGAGACCGATTCGGTCGCCAACGATTCTTTTTTTAGCGGTTTGCTCGATTATCCCAGTTTTACCAGGCCAGAAGAGTTCGAAGGGAAGAGGGTTCCCGATGTTTTATTGTCGGGCAACCATGCGGAGATAAAGAAGTGGCGAGAGACTGAAGCGTTAAAACGAACAAAAGACAGAAGGCCGGATTTGTTAAATGGCTAATGTCTATCTAGCACTGGTTCATTATCCCGTTTATAACAAACATCAGACGATCGTCTCGACCTGTATTACCGGTTTTGATCTCCACGATATTGCCCGGGCGGCGATCACTTTTGGCATCAAGAAATATTTCGTGGTCAATCCTCTCCCGGCCCAACAGGCTTTTGCCAGTCGGATAGTCGATTTTTGGAACGAGGAAGGGAGCATGGAGTTCAACTGGACGAGGGCGGAGGCTTTTAAGTTGATTGAAATAAAAGGGACATTGGAAGAGGCGATCAAGGAGATTGAGGGGATTGAGGGGATCCGGCCCAGAGTGATAGCTACTTCGGCTAAACCTCAGGGGAATTTAACCTTTAGAGAGCTGAACTCCGAACTCAAAACTCCGAACTCAGGGCCTTATTTAATTGTCCTTGGCACCGGTTGGGGCCTGGCCGACGAGGTCTTTACGCTGGTAGACGCAACATTGGAGCCGATCAAGGGGAATAGCGGCTATAATCATTTGTCAGTCAGGTCGGCAAATGCTATAATACTGGATAGGCTATTAGGCCAATAGGCCTTTAGGTATTAGGGGGAAAATTAAGGTGAATAAGGTAATTCAGGCGATCGAGGAAGCAAGTAAAAAGAAAGAAGTCCCAAAATTCAATGTTGGAGATACTGTAAAAGTATTCTCTAAAATTGTTGAAGGGGGCAAGGAACGTTTACACGGATTTGAAGGAATTGTAATTAAGAAGCAGGGTGGGAAGAGCAATCGGGCAACTTTTACTGTTCGCAAATTAGTGCAGGGGGTCGGAGTCGAAAGAACTTTCCCTCTTCATTCACCAAAAGTTGAAAGTGTTAAGGTTCTCAGAAGTGGAAAAGTGAGACGGGCAAAGCTATTTTATCTGCGAGACCGAATCGGCAGCCAGGCGACCAGAGTAGAAGAAGACAAGGGAAAACCGAGTGAAGCCGCCGCGGCTTAATCATTGGCTTTTTGACTGGTCAGAGACCATTGTTGTCGCGCTAGTACTGGCGCTTATTATCAGGGCATTTTTTATTCAGATTTTTTGGATCCCCTCCGGTTCTATGGAACCAACATTAAATATTAGTGATCGCATCGTCGTCAATAAAGTTATTTACAATTTTCGTGAACCACGACGTGAAGAGATAATTGTTTTTCGCCAGGTGGGGAGTTATCCCGGACACAAGAAAGATCTGATCAAACGAGTGATCGGTTTGCCGGGTGAGATTTTACAGATTCGAAATGGCTTTGTTTTTATCAATGATGAGATGCTGGAGGAGCAACATCCCCTTAATCGAGAGTATTCCGACTTTGGGCCGGTGACTATCCCCGAAGGTCATTATTTTATGATGGGGGACAATAGACCGGCTTCTGCCGATAGCCGCTACTGGGGCTTTTTGCCCAGAAAACTTATCATCGGCCCCGCTTTTCTTCGTATCTGGCCGCTAAAAGTTTTCTCCTTAATTTAGCTAATTTCTGAAATTTCTTTCTCTGGTTGCCGACAATAATATGTCATGTCACGGCATATTGGTCCAATAATTACAGAGATTCCCTGGGCAGGCTGGGGCGGTCCGCAGACAGCGGTTGAGCGCCGCCGGCAAAGCACCGTTTATTTGACAGATTTGCCTAAATTATTTAGGGAGAGACTATCATTTCAACCGCGACGCAACGAATTCCCGCATGGCTTATTTCAATTGGCTGAAAGATTATTCAATACTGGTCATCAGGAATTAGCCACTTTAGTTTACTTCTTGAACACTGAAATCTATGCGCCGGACGGTCAATTAGCCGGCCGGGCTCAGATCTTTGAGTTTCTGGTTTATAATCCTGGGGTGGATCGGATCATCTCCCGGGCAGATGGGGATTATGCTCAGGCGATGGGTTTGGTTCGCCAGTTATTGGGCCCTCAGATTTCCAGTGCAGATTCCCATGCTTTACTAACAACGTTTGCCGCTGCTTGTGTTTATTTATCGCAACGGGGGAAAACTTGGTCGGAAAAACAGTTTTGGCTGGAGTTAGCTCTGCTAGTAAATCCTACCGACATCGAGCTTTACCAAAGATTATTTCAGGCGACTGCAGAACCGATTTTGTTAGACAATTATGTGCGTGCTTTGTCATATTTTTGTTTTGCTGATAATCTTGATGCGTTGTGTACTTTGGCCATCTCCTGGATTGTTTCCGTTCCCCATTTATCGCTGACAATTTATTCCCAAGCCATTGCGATAGGCGAGACCTTATCTGCCGTCGGCAGTCAACAGTTGCAGGCCGAGGAAGGTTTTGTTGTTCCCCCGTTTGCTCAATATCTTATTGTTAAGCAAGCTGAGGACAGTCAGCGCAATGTTCTTCTCCTTCATTATTATCGAGCCTTTACTTATATGCGTCTTGGTCAATGGCCTGAAGCTCTGGCTGACCTCCGGACGATTATCGGCCGCTCTCCACAGGGGGATGATTATAAATTAGCTTATCAGGTTTCACATATAATTGTTTCTGGCCGACAAAGTTTGCCGGCTGTTTTAGTGCTTGTCGAGCATCTTCTGCAAGAACAGCCTAATAAACTGGAATTAATAGAACTTAGAAGGATTTTAGGAGGGACAAATGGCTAGTCTCCCTCCAGTAGATAGAAGAAACCGGATTCCGGTTGGGGCAAGGTCCGATCTGGTTAAGATTCCGATTGAACAATTAACCAAACTTTTCCGAGTGCGGCTGGCAACAGGGGTTCGCCCCAGTAATTTTCAACATGAACTATTAGATGCAATCGCTCTTTCGCTGGTTAAGGATCATGGCGATAAGGGGCTGGTTGTGGCAACACTCGCTTCAATTATCAGAACGAAAATATGGGAAGAAATGTCCGATACCCGGCCAACCACGCCAGCTAGAATTTTTGAACATTTAACTGGCACTAACGAGGCAACAGATCCTCGGCAGCAGTTAATAATTGAGCCTCAGGCAGATTTATTGAGCAGGTTCAGGGAGGCGGGGGTGCCCTGTGGCCGTGGTTCTGTGACCAGATTAAAATTAAATGCTTTAAGCAGGCAGTATGATGAATTTGGTTGTCAGGGAGCAGATATAATGACTTATTCCAGCTTACAAATGACTTATTATCAATTGTTGGCAGAAGGGAAAAAGGCTGAACTTGGAGGAGACAAAAAAGAAGCGCTGTATTTTTATCACGCTGCAATCCTTTTTTGTCCTGATCAAATGCAGGGCTACTTTCTGGTTGCTAACCTACTTAATTGGCAGGGCCAAGCTGGTGAAGCGGGAAACTATCTGAAACTTTTTTCTCTCTTCACCTTTCATGATAGTCTCGATTCTCGGCAGTTGGATTACTTGGGACTTGATCTGGCGGAAAAAAGATTGTTTCAGTTTGCGGTTATTGCTTTTAGTAAAGCAATTGAAGCAACTTTTGAGCCTGTCCTGATCGCCACAATATATACTCATATGGGCATGGCATACAAATTTGCCGGTGAACTTGACCGGGCGGAGTTTGCTTATCGGCAGGCGCTTATTTACGCAACTTCAGATGTTGATGTTTGGTTAAGCGCTTTTGTCGGGATAAGACCGCTATTATTAAACAAGGAGGATTTTGAGATGCTGGCGTCAATTGTTGAAACCGGGCGGGCGGCGTTCCCTTCGTCGCCGGAGATCAAAAATCTGCGGGTGAAATCCTCCGCATCTAATGTATAATCGTGGTTAATGTTCAGCCCTTATCTTATTGCCGGTATCGATGAAGCTGGCCGCGGGCCACTGGCCGGGCCTGTTGTTGCCGCCGCGGTCATTCTGCCGAAAAAGGTTAGCTTGCCCAACTTAAATGATTCGAAGAAATTATCTGAAAAACAACGGGAAAAACTTTTTCTTCTTATCAAACAACAGGCTATCGCTATTGGGATTGGTAAAGTTAGCCAGCAAATTATTGATCGGATCAATATATTGCAGGCGACTCTCTTAGCTATGCGTAGAGCGGTGGCGAATTTGTCGGTTCAACCGGATTATCTGGTGATTGACGGCCGACGGCATAATTTAAAGCTTGATATCCCTCATGAATTTATTATCGGCGGGGACAGCAAGCATCCCTCGATTTCTGCCGCCTCAATTATCGCTAAAGTTACTAGAGATCGGATGATGAAGCGGCTGCATAAAAAGTATCCAGAGTATGGGTTTGATAGACATAAGGGGTATGGGACAGAACTGCATAGAGAAAAGATAAATATGTATGGCCGTTGTTCAATTCATAGGAAGAGTTTTTCTTTCGGTCGCTTCGATACGTCGACGGTCGCCGAGTAGCTACTGAGTTAGCGAAGACTGCGTATCGAGGCGCCCGTCGCCTACTCAGCGTCCGATTGTCAGGAGTCCTTGCCGCCTAATAAGAGGAAAAGAAGTGCCGCCCTGACCGCCACCCCGTTGGTAACCTGCTCCAGTATGACATTGTAAGGCCCGTCGGCAACTTCGGAGGTCATTTCAATTCCGCGATTGATCGGGCCGGGATGCATGACAATTACGTCGGGCTTGCATTTTTTCATCCGCTCGGCGTTTAAGCCATAAAGTTTGGCATATTCTTCGATCGAAGGAAAAAGTCCTTTGTCTTGCCGCTCTTTCTGGATTCTAAGCATATTAATAAAGTCTGCATCGACAAGTTCTTTGTCCAGATTGTAGGAAACAGTGACACCCATCTCCTCGATCCCTTTGGGGATCATGGTCGGCGGTCCGACTACCACAACTTTGGCCCCCAATTTTGTTAAGCCCCAAATATTAGAGCGGGCGACGCGAGAGTGGGTAATATCGCCGACAATAACAACTTTTCTGTTTTTTAAGCGGCCTTTCTTTTCTCTCATTGTAAAGATGTCGAGCAACCCTTGCGTCGGGTGTTCGTTATAGCCGTCGCCGGCGTTGATTACCGAGGCTTGCATGTTTTTGGCCGCCAGATGAGGGGCGCCGGCCATACTGTGGCGCATGATGATCGCGTCGCACCCCATGACCTCCAGGTTTTTGACGGTATCAATTAAGGTCTCACCTTTGCTGACACTGCTGGAGGAGATTGCCACATTGGTGACATTAGCAGAAAGAATCTTTGCCGCCATGTTAAAAGATGTTCTAGTCCGGGTGCTGTTTTCATAGAACAAGGTAATGATGTGTTTGCCGAGTAGGGCTGGGACTTTGGGGACAGGGCGGGCGGCAATCTCTTTCATCGAGCGGGCGGTTCTAAGAATTAGCTTAATTTCCTCAACGGAGAGGTCTTTAAGCCCGAGGAGATCTTTGCGGTTTATCGTCTTGACCTTGTTCATCTGAATTGCTAATTTACCTTAACTATTATATCATAATTATCGAAGCTATGAAACTGCACTGGCTATTTAAACTATTTGCTATTGTCCTCTTTGTTTTTGTCGGTTACTATCTCTATCTCGATTACTATCCGGTAGCGGAAAAAACAGCTTTCCTGATGAATACCCCGGTTAGAATTAAGGTTGAGGGGCGAGGGGCCCCGATGATGGTTAGGGATTCACTGGCAGAAATTAAGAAACTCGATAAGCTATTCAATAAATACAATCCCGCAAGTGAGGTTGCCAGATTGAACCGGGCTAGTAGCGAAGAGCCGCAGGAAATCTCTGATGAGACGGCTCAAATACTTGCCTTATCCGTTCGAATGAAGAAAGAGACTAGCGGGACCTTTGATATTGCTTTGGGTGGGCAGGACGAGTTTAAAAATCCGATTGATCTGGGGGGGATTGCCAAGGGTTTTGCCGTGGACAAAGTGAGGGCTCTGCTGCTGAAAAGAGGGGCAAAAAGTGCTATTATAGATATGCGTTCATCGATCGGAGTGATTGGTTCTGATGAGTTTGAGATTGGGGTCCAGCATCCACGCCAACCGGAAAAACTTCTCGGGACGGTTACGTTAACCGATGGTCAAAGTCTCTCTACCTCGGGTGATTATGAGAGAGGGAAACATATCCTTGATCCGCGTACGGGCCGGCCGGCCGATCTCTGCCAGAGTGTGACCGTTATCGGTCCCAGTGCAGCGGAGGCCGATGCTCTTTCGACCGCGATCTTTGTTTTGGGGCCCAAAGCGGGACTCAAATTGGCTGATGATTTTGGAGTTCAAGTTGTGATCGTCGATAAAGAAGGGAAGGTTCATGGTAATTTTAGCTTTAAATTGCGGTAGCTCGTCGGTCAAATATAAACTGTTTGACCGGACCAAGAAAGAGGTTATTGGCGAGGGGGTTGTCGAGCGGATTGGTGAGGGGGAGCACCCCGACCACAAGACAGCGCTCAAGGCGATCCTAAAAGATCTGCCCAAAATATCCGCGGTTGGCCATCGTGTTGTTCATGGCGGAGAAAAATTTAAAAAATCAGTTCTAATTACCGATAAGGTATTGAAAGCGATTCGCGATCTCTCCGATTTAGCCCCGTTACATAATCCGCCAAATATTATCGGGATTGAAGCAGCGATGGAGGTTCTCCCCAAAGTGTCGCATGTGGCTGTTTTCGACACTGCTTTTCACCAGACAATGCCGGAAGAAGCTTATCTTTACGCAGTCCCTTACGAATGGTATGAAAAATATGGGGTCAGGCGTTATGGTTTCCACGGATCCTCGCATCAATATGTTTCCCGACGAGCAGCCGAATTTTTAGGCAAAAAACCGAACGAAGTAAATTTAATTACTCTGCATATTGGCAACGGTGTTTCGATTACCGCAATAAAAAAAGGAAAATCTGTCAGTACCAGTATGGGTTTGACCCCGCTGGAAGGGGCGGTGATGGGGACAAGGTGTGGAGATATCGATCCGGCGGTCATTTTATTTATGATTGAGAAAGAGGGGTTTACCGCCGAGCAGTTGGACCAGATCCTGAACAAAAAATCGGGGTTGCTGGGCATTACCGGTAAATATGTCGACCGCCGAGATATCGATAAAGCGGCTGAAGCTGGAGACGAGAGATGCCAACTGGCTAGGACAATCGAAGCTTCCCGTCTTAAAAAATATATTGGAGCTTATATTGCTGTTCTAGGCCAGGTTGACGCGATTGTGTTTACGGCCGGGGCCGGCGAAAAGAATTGGCAGTTGCGGGAGAGGGTTTGTGTTGATATGGATGCATTGGGTTTAAAACTGGACCGAGACAAGAATGCTGCGGTTAGAGCGCCGCGCGCGGAGAAGGAAGTTTCATCTAATGACTCACCGATTAAGATCTTGGTCATCCCGACCGACGAAGAGAGTGTCTTTGTTGAGGAAGTTGTTAAAGTAATTAGTGAGGCAAAGTGAATAATATGAAGAAAGACAACTTTTATCCTTTAAGCTTAACCAGGCCGGTCGAAGAGCTGCGCTGTGGAGCCGTTACGATTGGCGAGAAGAAGCGGAATCATCCGGTCGAGTATATCTGGGACCTGATTAAATATTTAAAAGACGACCTGGTTGATGACATTAAAGGCGAGCGGCCGATAGTAAAAGTATTAAGCCACCCTAGCGTTGTTCTGCTTAACCAGCAGGATATTGTTTTTGAGGAGGGGGTAGAAATTGAACCGTGTGCGGTTTTAGATGCGAGACAAGGGCCGATCTATATTGCTAAGGGGACGATCATCAAAGCGCATGCTAATTTGCGCGGACCACTTTATATCGGTCCCGGCTGTAGAATAGGTGGTGAAGTTGTCGCTTCAATTTTTCATGGTTATTCAAACAAGGGGCACTACGGTTTTATCGGTCATTCATATATTGGGGAGTGGGTTAATTTGGGGGCGGGGACGACAAATTCCAATCTCAAGAATACTTATGGAAATGTAAAAGTCCAACTCGGCAAAAAAGAGCTCGATACCGGGATGCAGTTTTGCGGCTGTTTTGTCGGCGATCATGCCAAGACCGGGATCGGGACTTTAATTACGACCGGAGCGGTTATTGGGGTAGGGGCGTCAGTTTTTGGCGGTGGGGTGACGAAGAAAGTTGTCAAAAACTTTGCTTTTGGCGATAAGAAATATAATTTGGATAAGTTTTTGACTACCGCGAAGCTGGTGATGGGGCGGCGGGGAAATGAATTGACCGGAGATTCTCGTCAAGCTCTGAGTAAATTATTTAAAGCGTCATAAGCTTCTCTGGTTCCTACTGTGTGAATTAATTTTCTGGCTTCTGCTGGAGTTATTGTTTTTCTTTCTGCCGCTTCCCAGATAATAATATCTCCTGTTTTTACCGGGGCGGTGCGATTAGCTATTAGGCTTCTTCTTGTGCCGTCAGGATTTTCATACCAGACCCTTAGAATATCTGTTGGGCAATGAAGTCCTAGCTCTCTGTCGATGGCAAAAGCGGCATCAAGTATTGTTATTTCTCCGTCGGGTTTTAGCTTTGTATCGGGGGAAACCTCGTAAGGCCTAAAGGACTGATCAACAAAAATAATACTTGTCTGGCGGTGAGCAGCGGCGAGCCGTTCGTAATAATCTACCTGGTTGGCTTTTGTCTCATGGTATTGCCAATGTCTGGCGCTTCCGAGTTCGGCTGTCAAATGCATCTCTTCTGTTCGAATTTGAGCCTCCAGTGTGTAATCGTCTTTTTCAAAATAATAATGCAATGATCGATAGTTATTCCCTTTTGGGTGTTCAATATAATCATCATGCGCCTTCGGGTCGCTGACGATTGTCCATCCCTCCTTGGCCAAGGAGGCTGAAATTGTGTCGAGAGCTGTATAGCATGATTTGTCTGGTCCATTAATGATTACCCGAAAACGATTAAGGTCGTTTAGCTTTTTCCCTTTCTCCATCTTTCTGCCGATGCTAAAAAAGGATTTTTGGTCGTCCTGAATTGATATTTTTGTTACGCCCATAGCTTGAAGGGTTGTCGAAGCTTCAAGCCCTCTTTTTGTTGCCTCACACAGGCCGGTTATTGTATTCCTATCGACTCGATGAGGGGCTACCGCTTCTCTAACTGTAGCCATTCTTTTTGGGTGAGCGAGGAGAAATGTTTTTTCTTCCATATCTTTTGCGTATTCAGGGTGGCCGAGCAGCCTCATAAGTAAGGGAGTAACTCTGTGGAAATGGTTAGCCGCATAGCCTGAGATCCGCGAATCGTCTTCAATTAAAGAGATGTAATCATGGGCGGTTTGAATTAAATAGACCAAAGGAGATTCTACTAATAGTAATAGCATAGTGACAATCAGGTCTCTGTTCTGAGTGCTGATATCGCCACAGAGATAGGCATCAATTATTTTTTTTCGATTCAACAGACTTTCAACTTCCGGAGAAAGCTTCGCCCCTTCTGTCGAAAATGTGGTTAATAGACCGGCAGCTACGCACCTGGGCGGGGCTCCCCAATCGGTTAACAATCTCGCTACTGTCAATCCATGATAGAGTCCGTCCGTATCCATTGACTTTGCTGTCAGCTCATGGGCAAATCGGTAAGCGGCAAAAACAGGTTCTTGAGGTTCTCTTGGATGGGCGAGAGCCAGATCTTTGGCGATTCCTTCCATAACTTCGCTGGGGGCGGCAGTTTTGACTCTTGTCGCCAATGTTTGTGCAATCATGAAACAGCGCGGATCACTGAATCCGCCAGGACTGGTTAGTGCGCGCCTACTCAGGCTGACAGACGATTGCCTGCCGCGGGTCAGGTCAACGCCTGGGTAGCGCGGCTTAAGGTCTCTGATCCCTTGTAACAGATTGAGTGTTCTCACCTATATTTATCGTCAATTTTCTTGATAAATTTCAGGCAGATTGCTATACTTAAATTCTAAATTGTTGTAAGTTGTCAGTTGTAAGTAGTTAGTTAATATTGGCGGGTCGGCTAACGGTAAGCCATCAGATTTTGATTCTGACTATCGGGGTTCGATTCCCTGCCCGCCAGAGTCTCTTTGTGCGCAAACCTTCTCTTTGTCCCTAACATCAGCGATATTTTCCCTAATGGAACGATCGTTGCGGCCAAAAATGGACGGCGGCATTTTTGGCCGCTGCCGATTATCTGAAGCGGCGGTCACTGTATTGCCGCTCCGTTCAGATTGGCGATTCACGTCGGATGAAGGGACGTTCCGATTTATCGGAACGGAAAAATCATTTGATGCCACGAGTTCAATTTCAATATTATCTTTTGAATAAATCAGCTTTTTAATTCTTTTTCTCATCATCTCGCCTTTGTTAACCCCACCTTTAATTGATGCTGTTTTGACCACGTTTAAAAGCGATTCTCTTAAATTAGCAGGATCAAAACAGCTAAGTTCGAATCCTTGTCCGACCCCAGCCGGACCATGCTTGAGCTTGAAGCTCAAACTTTCAACGTATTGTTGATCACTGGCTATCCTCTCTAAATTTTGGACCACAAAACTGTCTAATCTAGTGGCACTAACCTGTCTTGTGGGACAAGAGGTCCAGTCGCGCTTGTGCGTGCATGTGCAGCGGTAGAAGTAATACCTCTTTCTCTTGTTATTTTTGATCTTATTGGTATAGGTTGGACTCATAGTAGAGCCACAATCCTTACAAGTGACCAAGCCAGGGAATAAGTAATTTTTAGCTGGCGGCCATTTTGCTTTCACTTTACATTTGTGCAGCTCCCGTGCCTGCTCAAATTGTTCGTCGCTGACGATTGACTCATGGATCCCCTTATAAATCTCACCGTTGTGGGTTAATCTGCCGCTGTAGACAACTTTTCTCAACATATTATAAAGATCACCCTTGGTAAATGGTTTGCCTGTTCTATTCAAAATATTGGCCTTCTTAAAGTTGTTATAGGTTTTGCATAAAGAAGCCGTTTCGATGTATGTGTCAAAGATTTGACGAACAATTTGAGCCTCACTTGGAATCACAACCAGCTTTTTCTCCACTCGCTTATAGCCAAATGGGCAAGCGCCACCACCAAATAAACCTTTCTTAGCTCGCTCAAGCATTTTGTCTTTGGTTCGTTCACAAGCCAGCTCGCGCTCAAACTGGGCAAAAGTTAGCATTATATTCCTAAGTAATCGGCCGGCTGGGGTCGATGTGTCAAAACGCTCGGTAACTGAGATAAAAGAGACATTGTTATTCTCAAAGACCTCGATCAGCTGATAGAAATCTTTTGGTGACCTTGTTAAGCGATCAATTTTGTAAACAATAACGAAATCAACCGCCCCATTCTTAACATCATGGAGCAATTCTTGTAAAGCTGGGCGGTTGATGTTGGCTCCTGAGCAGCCTTCATCTGAATAAACTTTGAGGATCTCCATTTCTTCCTGGCTAGAAATGAAGGATCTGATTTTAGCCTCCTGGGCATGACAGGAATTAAACTCAAGTTCGGCTTGGTTGTCGGTTGAGACGCGGGTGTAGATTGCTGTTTTCATAAGCTCTCCTTTCTGCAAATATGATGTTACTACGAATATGTAGTAACTGTCAAGAACCAAAATTGAGCTTATGTTATAATCTTTATGTTGTGAGTTTAGGTAGAAATATCAAGAAATACCGCGAAAAAGCTGGGCTATCAAGGGAAAAACTAGCTCAGAAGTGTGAGAATAAGTTTTCGGCTAATCATCTTTGGAGGGTAGAGGATGGTTCAGTAAAGAATCCGGGGATTGAGATGGTAAAGGCGATTGCAGACGGACTGAAGATTTCGATAGCAAAGCTTTTTCAATAAGTTCCAACTTTGTCCAAAAATTAATCGAAGGCTCAAGCTTGTTTATTGTTGCTGTATAATTAAAACCTGTCTCATTTGAGCCGGTCATGACTAATTGAATTTCCTCAGAAAATGAAGAAAATGGTCGATTTGGTGAAATTTTTGCTTTTTGACTAGGATATATAAGCATGAGAGCAAGTAAGATTACAATGCTATTCGGCAATCACTCAATGGGCAATTTACAAAGATACAAGAATGCCTTCGATGTTCTTGACCATTCGAAGCCTAAAAGAGTATTTGTTAGTGAGCTGGGAGGAGTTTCGTTGGAGGTCTTTGAAAGTGAGCTCGGGAGCGATGCTGTAAGAAATCTTCGCAGGTGTGTTAAACAGAACAAAACAAAAAACCCAAGACTTAGTCGAGATATAAGGGAGCTCAACAGAATATTTGATGAGGAGCTAGCAGAGGAAATCAGGGGTTCCAAAGCTATGGGGCCAGCAAGAAGTTTTGAAGAGGCTGCGCAGTTTCTTGCGGATGACGAGGGTTATGTTGTCAAGATTGAAAGAATCCAGCCGGCGGCATATGTTGCATCTTTCCGTAAGGAAGAAATTTCCAATGCGTTTGGAGAGCAATGGTTGGGAAGAAGTGCTTTTAACTTCCGAAAGCTGGTTGATTTGGTGAGACGGCAATATCAACTCGCTGTAAGGAATGGAGAGATCCGCGACCCCGCTTTTTTGCGACAAATAGATGAGTTGGCGGCCGATTTTGATGCAGTAGTAACTTTTCGTGGTGATGGCCACCAAGCGTTTTTTGAAAGACTAGATGATTCTCCATCTATCGCTAGGTTCACTAATGAAGTTAGTCTATTTGATTCTGTTGCCATCCAAGGTAAACCTGTTAAATTTTTGGATGATGCTGATATTTGCCAATTGCTTAAGGGTAAAATTGCTACTTTTCTACAGGCATATGCTGGTATCAGCGAAGCTGAGGCGATAGCGCTTGTAGCCAGGCTACCTAATGAGATTGGTGCTGTGGAAGCTTTTTTCAGAGCTTTTCAGGGGCAAGATATTGTGTCTAATAGCCAACCAGTGAGCGAATATTTATTGGCCATTCAATAAATGACTTTTTTTCAACTGATTTTTCTCCGCGAAAGCGGAGCCCTTCATCCGACTCGTTGGCCTTGTAGCCAATCGGAAAGGAGCGGCCAGTCCCAGCCAGCCGCTTCAGATAATCGACAGCGGCCAAAAATGCCGCCGTCCATTTTTGGCCGCAACGATCGTTCCATTAGGGAAAATATCGCTGATGTTAGGGACAAAGAGAAGGTTTGCGCACAAAGAGACTCTGCGAGCCCTTCTTCTTTTCGAACTCTTCGACAGGCTCAGAGTTCCACTTTTTCAATTCTACTTCCCAATGCTATCCACCGCTTAAAGAGCCACTTTAAAAAATGATTTGGGAAAAATATTTATATGCGAGACCGGGGCGGGGGAAAAGAGCGACCAAAAAAAGGGGAGACAGGCAAACTGCCTCCCCTAGAATGCTAGCGCCTAACCTGACGCCGAGCAAACATGAGACCGAGATCCCGAGTCAGACGCTGATGCCCCCGAATAAGGCAGCGAGCCTGCACGTACCTGCAAAACTGATTGCAGTGTGACCGCCTGCCGGGTGAGCAATAAGCGTCAGACCCGCAAGACCTGCACGGATGAGAAAGATGAACCATACCAGCCATAATAACGACACCTCCTATGCCCCGTAAGAACCAGGACACAAGTCACACAGCATTTTTTTGCCGCCGTCACCCGGAGCGCATCTACGAAAAAGATACTGAGTAGATGCGCGGAGGGGCGGAACGAAGTGGAGCAGGAAGGGGGCTACGATAAAAAGGCCTAGGGGATAAAATAATGTGTATCATGCCCCCGACCTTGACGGCGAAAAGCCTGCCTGCCGGCAGGCGGGCGAAAAAATGCTATCATGGAAAAGCTGGGAAGCGGATTTAATCCTAAAAGTATTGCTTTTTTGTAACGATTTGGTAAAATAAGTAAGAAAAATCATACCAAGGAGCATGTCATGCCTAAAGGTTTCTGTTCAAAGAAACAAATTGTATATGGAGTAGTCACGGTAAGTGAGAAGGGGCAAATTTCTATCCCGGTTGATCTAAGGAATGTTCTAAATATCCAACAAGGAGAGCAGCTGATGGTTTTAAAGCGGAAGGATGAATCTGGCTTCGCCCTGGTTAAGCTCAGCAAAATTGACGAGTTAATGTATAAAATACAAGATAACGAAAACTTTTTTCAAAAATAAAGGAGGGAAGGAAAATGCCAAAATGTAAGGATTGTAAGTTTTATAAACAAGTTGACGACTCTAAAGGTAGCTGTTTTGGGCATGAGGTTCCTGCAGAGATGGATGCAGAAAAATGTCCTCAAAAAGCATTCCAACCAAAAAAATAATATCTAAAAAGGAAAATAATCATGGTTACAAAACTTTCTGAAGTGAAGGATATTGTGGCAAAGGGGATTGCAGATCCCAGTAGTATTTTTTCAAAAATCAAAAAGATGGCCCAAAGTGATGATTGGAAGCTTAGGGAAGTTGTGTCCACAATCTTGGTAGAGGTAAGCAAAAAGAAGCCAGATGAGGTTGTTCAAGAAATGAAGAAGTGGACAACAAGCCGTGATCCAAATGTTAGGCGGACTGCAAGCGAGGGACTGAGAGATATTGCCAGAAAATCCCCAGAAAAAGCGATTTCTGTTGTTGATAAGTTAAAAAAAGATAGCAATCTTTATGTAAAGAAATCAGTGGCAAATATATTGAGAAACGCTGGCAGGTATAAGCCAGAATTTGTTCTAAATTTATGTAAAAAGTGGGCTTGTCTTAAAGACTCCAATACAAATTGGATTATTAATGATGGGTTGCGTAAGCTAAAAATATCACATCCTAAAGAGACAAAAAGGATACTAGATTTAATTGGCAAATAAAACAAAAGCAAAATCGATATTAAACAAACATGGATAATCTGATGATTCCGGCCGGGTAATCTGATGATTCCGGCCACCCCCGCAGCGCTAGTCAAACCCCACTTGTGTGAAGCCTAACACACCTGACCAGAATCAATCAACTTCTTTAAGTTTTTTACGCATGGATCCTCCCTTCATTTCAAACTTATGAGCGACGTGGAACAAGCGATCGCAGATAGCATCCGCCATGGTTGGCTCACCGATGTAGGTGTGCCACTCTTTAACCGGTAGCTGGCTGGTGATGATCGTGGAACCCCTGGAGTAGCGGTCTTCCACAATCTCCAGGAAATCCTTTCGCTCGGAATCGTTAAGCGCCGACAGGCCGAAGTCGTCTATGATCAACAAATTAACCTTGGCCAGTCTATCCAGGTACTTGAGATAATTACCTTGGCCTCTGGATGCCAGGATATCGCCAAACAGCCTGGGCCACCGGGAGTAAAAAACCGTCCGTCCGTTACGGCACAACCACTGTCCGAAGGCGCAGGCCAAATGACTCTTGCCAACTCCCGAGGGACCGGTAATCAGAATGTTTTGATGATTATTCAGCCATTCCAGATTTTGTAAAGCGACTATCTTGCTTTTAACCAATCCCCTGGCTGCCTGATAGTCGATATCTTCCAAACAGGCGGAAGGGAATTTAAGTTTGGCCATTTGTAAAAGCCGGCGCTGCTTCAAGTTGTGGCGATGGATGTATTCATCATCCACCAACAGCCCTAAAAACTCTTCAAAAGAAAGGTCGCGGTGGTCGGGACGAATTATCCTTTCCTGAAAAGATTTGGCCAGGCCGTGAAGTCTCAGCTCATTTAATTTACGCAGTGTCTCTTCCATATTTTTCACCTCCTTTCCCTCTTTGGGTTTGCTACATTCAATTCAGTGATGGGGCCAGAGAATTCAAACTCTGGTAATACTCTGGTCCGCGAATGTTCTCATGCTGAATAGCGGGAACCTTTTCTGTTTTTGATTCCTCTAGCTCTTCCAGATTGTTCAGCAGGATATTTCTAACACCGGAGTAAGAGTGGACACGGTACCGCAAAGCCCGGTCGCAAGCCCTGTTTAATTTATCGGCTGAGTATTTACTTTCCAGGCGGATAATACCCAGACAGGCGCGATAGCCTTGTTCCGGAAAAGAGTGTTCCGTCATGATTTTCTCCACTAGCTCTTTGACCGCTTGTCCATACTTAGCCGCCCATTGCAAAATCCTTGACGGTGTCCATTCCAGGTGTTCACGATGGCTTTTGGGCATATGTTCGGGCACGGTAACGGTCTTCTGCCTGGAATCGTAACTCCTTCTGTGAGAACAAATCCTCTTTCCCCTCCTGAAGACCGCGATTAGTCCGCCGGTAATTTTAATTTCCAACTCCTGCTTGATGAGCGTGTAAGGAACGGAATAGTAATGTTCATCAAATTCAATGTGGTAGTCGATATTAACTTTAACCTTCTTCCATTGAGCGAATTCATAATGTTTCTCAGGTAAAGGCTTGGCGTTAGGCCGGTCCAGAGTTTCAAACAACTGCCGGCGACTCTTTTTGAACCGCTTCATCACTTTATCGTTAAAAATCTCCAGCAGTTCGGAGATCGCCTCGTTCAATTCGCCCAGGCTGTAGAAAACCCTGTTGCGCAGTCTGGCCAGTATCCAGCGCTTGGCTAATTTTACGCCCACTTCAGCTTTGGCCTTGTCTTTAGGGCGACCTGGTCTGGCGGGAAATACCGTGACATCATAATGCTGCGCGAATTCCGCGTAGCTGGCGTTTACATCCGGTTCATAGCGGCAGGCTCTGCTGATGACCGACCTGGGATTATCGGGCACGATTGCTTTGGAGCAGCAGCCAAAATATTCAAATGAGTCGGCGCTGCAATTTAACCAGTTAGACAGGCTTTCGCCGCCCTCAACCGCTTTGGCGAAAGTGTAATTGGACGCTCCCCAAACACAGACAAATAGGTTAACGGGGATCCTGTTGCCGCTTTTGGGATCCAACAATGTCACGGCGTCGCCTTTGCCAAAATCAGCAAAGGTTTTCTCTCCCGCTTTATGCTCCTGTCGCATGCTGTAGTTCAACGTTTTTCTGTAAGCGCGATACAGGTTGCAAAACTGGGCGTATTGATATCCGTTCGGATTTTGCTCTTTGTATTCTTCCCAGAGCAAAGCCAGAGTAACGTCCGGTTTTTTAATCTCCTCTACAAGATATTCAAAGTTTAGCGGGCCGCGCTTCGTCTTTTTTCTCTCACTCTCCGGAAACAGTTTTTGTTCCAAATGCTCATCCGTTAGCTCTTCTGCCAGCGGCCAGGTCAGCCTCGCGACCCTGAATCTGCGGAAGTAATCCTGCACTGTGGCACGTCCCACGTTTAAACAGCGGGATATCTTGTTCATGGAATACTTATCCCCAAACCCCAATCTCAAAACCTCTTTTATCCTTCTCATACCAATCCTTTCCTTTGCCATACTTGGCACCCCCTTGCCCCTATCCTACATGCCAGGGAAAGGCGGGAGTACCTTGGCTTAATTGTGCTTATAACTTATCCACAGTAGGGGACGCTGGGGGTGGCCGGAATCATCAGAATGGGTGGCCGGAATGAATCAGAATGGCCGGCCGGAATGAATCAGAATCGGTGGCCGGAATGCGTCAGATTATGCATATGATTGTTGGAAAAAGTGAAATTCTTCTTAAAAAGCCACGATAAATATGCGGTAAAGTGTGACTATTTGGAACAATAATATATGAGTGTACAAGCTATTTATAGAGCGCCGTTAACAGTTCAACAGGACTTTGTTGCCTCACAGGTAGCTATTCGAGCTTTTTCTAGGCGCGCACTAAGAGAGTTACCTCCCGCTGCCTACCAACGGTTACTATCAGAAATAAAGCGCCCTGGCTTAAATGGTATTATTACCCCGACTAACCTGGCAGATCTTGAGATCGAGGATCTTTCCCCTGCCCAAATTGAACAATGCGTTCGTTCCAGAGATTTTAAGGCTGGAGACGTAATGGATTTGCGTAAATTGCCGGGGGCTAATAAGGCGGCTTTCCCTGTAGAACGTAAAGCTCTTACCCTGCTTAAGAAGTTAATCTATACAATTGTTTTAATTGGGGTTCGTTCGGGCCTAGTTAAACCAAATCTTGTTCGCTTTATGAATCAGGATGGAGAGGAAATAGTCGGGATTGTTGACCTTCCAGACGGCGTAAAAAATCCCATAGGTGTTCCTTGGGTTGTTATTCCTCCGGCTTTTGGTAAAACAAAGGAAACTACTTTTTTAATTGCGTTGGAATTGAAAAAAAATGGCTATGGTGTTCTGCGCTACGATGATACAAATTCAAACGGAGAAAGCACTGGTGAAATCGAAAAAACTGCCCTGACCAAATCAACAAATAATATCCTGGCGGCTGTTGATTATCTAGCAGCAAGATTTGGCGCTTCATCTGTTCGCCTGGTTCCATTTAGTTTATCTACTAAGGCAGCATTCAAGGCCGCTACTCTTGATAGAGAGAGGATTGTGTTTGTTGAACCTGTGAGTGGACCAGCTAGTCTTCAGAGCCTTCTTAGTGAAGTATATGGTGAAGATTTAGTGGCTGGCCATCGGGAGGGCAGGCGCAGAGGAATTATTAATATTCTTGACCGGATGGTAGATCTAAATCATTTTCTGGGAGAAGCTTTTGCCGGTGGATTTGCTACTTTTGAAGATACACTTAGAGATATGGAGCAACTTGCCGACTTGCCGGTTGTTTGGTTTGGAGGACAGGATGATAAATGGATTTATCCCGATGAGATACGGCAAGCTCTGGAGACGAATCCTGGAACAGCTAGGCGGGAATTTATCCAAGTTCCCGATCTTGGTCACCAAATTAAAGAAGCGGGTACGGCTCGTAAACTATTTGCTGATGTTGTTAGGCATATGAAAGCCTTTGATCTAAAAGTAGCGCCAGATCAGATCTCTCTTGAGGCCCTTATTAGACCGTCTCAATTTGAGATCGAGGCCAAGGCTCTTATCGAACGCGGCAGAATTAGTCGACGACCAAGCCGCAAAGAAATTGTCAAGGGTTGGAGCAAATATCTCACTGGTTACGATGTCTTAGGTCAGATACCAGCGTATGTAGACTATATGGATCTCTTGTGCGAAATTGTTTATGGGCCAGATCCCAGTCTTTATAAGCCAGGGGAAAAAGTTTTGGACGTTGCTTGTGGTACTGGTAACTTTGAGTATTCAGCCCTGATGAAAATGGCGTTTGAAGAACAGGTTCGAGGCTTGGGCGCCGGAGAGCTTGTCGGAGTGGACCTGGTGACAGGAGCCTTGTTTAAAGCGGAGGAAAAAATTAAGGAGCCACAAAGAAAGCGCGATGACTTGCCCGCCACTAGCTTTGAGCAAGTTAACCTGGAGACAGGAGCGATTCCTTTTAGCCATGGATATTTTGATAAGGCAGTGGCTAGTTTGATCTTGTCATACCTCACGGATCCTGGGAAGGTAGTCGAAAAAATATGCAACAAGGTAAAATCAGGTGGAACAGTAGTATTAACCAGCCTTAAGCCAGATGCAGATATTACCATTATTTTTGATCACTTCAAACAAACTCTACGAGAGCAATGTAAAACCGAAGAGGAGTTTCAAGAAAAATTGGCTCCGGCTCGCGATTTGCTTTATTCAGCCATGGGTTGGATTGAACATGGGGTGGAGGAAGGGCGGTATAAATATTTTTCAGAAAAGGAATTAAGAGCATTTCTGGAAGATAATGGTTGTACAGATATTCGAATTTACCATTCTTTTGCTAACCAAGCAATCATCGCAGTGGGCAAAATGCCTGAAGTAGCTGCATAAATTGACTAGATCCTGCCTTAGTGAGATAATTATTTTTGATGAGCTATTTTGCCTTTAGCGGTTTAGTTAATGTCATCACCAATATTTTACTTGGAAGTTATGTTCTTTACAAAGGTTTTAATAAGCCACTAAACCAAAGTTATACTTTTTACGCTTTTAGTGTTGCTTTTTGGAGTTTTGGTTACTTTTTTTGGCAAATGGCCAGCGTTGCAGAAATTGCCCTGTTCTGGTCGAGAATGTTAATGGCTGGCGCAATTATTATTCCAGCCGCATACTTTAATCTTTCTCTTTGGATTTCAGGAAAGTACCATGAAAAACGCTTGGAGGCAATTTTCTCTCTGGTTCTGGGCTTTTCATTTTCAATTCTTAATTTTACCCCGTTAATTGTAAAAGGTGTTTCTCGGAAAATGTATTTTGAGTTTTGGCCTGAGCCGGGGTTGTTGTATCCCCTCTTTTTATTAATGTTTTTTTATTACGTTGTATATTCTCTAGTTATCCTATACAAGGTTTATGCCAAGGCTTCCGGGCATTTAAAAGCGCAAATCATGTATGTTTTCGTTGGGACCGCCATAGCCTTTGGTGGCGGTTCGACAAATTATTTTCTTTGGTATGATATTCCTATTCCCCCGGTAGCAAATATTTTAGTAACTGCTTATCCTTTGTTGATGGCTTATGCTATTACAAAACACCACTTAATGGACATTTCTGTGGTTATTAGTCGCACTATTGCAGAAGTTTTTAGCGTACTATTACTAGGTTCAGTTTATGTGACTTCTGTTTTATTTTATCGTACCCAATTTTCAACACTTATTGATTTGCCCTTTGTCTTATTGACAGTTGTCTATGGCGTTTTTGTCGGCCAAGTTCATCAACGTCTCCGCCTCTTTATCCAAACCTCAGCCGATAAATTATTTTTACGCGGAAAATATAACTACTATAAAGAACTCTCCGAAGCGAGCGCCAGGGTAGGTCGCAATTTGTCTCTATCCGCTATTCTAGGGGTCCTTTACGACACCTTTCAGCAGGTGATCGAAATCGAAAAACCGCGAATAATGCTCCCTAATACTTTTACCGACCACGGACAAGAGTCTGACCGTTACGTCGTTTTTGACCCCAAAACCCATGAGGCACAGTCGGGTGGGGAAGAGATACTCAATAACGATCCGATCATCGCCCAATTAATAGAAAAACGTCTCCCAATTGTCCTCTCCAACGATCCTAAGCGCGCTCTGATCGTCCCCTGCATGCTCGAAGAACGATTGATCGCGATCTTTGTTTTAGGTCACAAATTATCAGAGGAGTCGTATACCAACGAGGATATTAACCTTCTGTCTGTTTTGGCCAGCCAGGCGGCGATAGCTCTTGATCATACCCGTTCATACGAAAAGATTAAGACCGACCTGGAAGCTGCCGAAAGGCAATTGGCCCGCTCGGAGAGATTGGCCGGCCTCGGGACTTTAACCGCCGGTGTTACGCACGAGATCAGAAACCCGCTGACAGTTATCCGGTCTGAAGCCGATAGACTCCCCAATAAACCGCGCTCGGCCGCCGACCTCAAGGCCTTTCGTGAGCTGACCCTAAAACATATCGACCGGATCTCCGATATTGTGCAACGGATGCTCGACCTGGCTAAATCAAAACAGGCCCAAAAGGCGATTGTTGATCTGCAGAAAGTGCTGGAAAATAGTCTGCAGTGTTTTAAGTTCAATGGGATTAAATTGCGGACAGAACTTCAGCCGATCAAATCGATCAAAGGGAACGAAGGGGAGCTGCAGGAGGTATTTGTTAATTTAGTTCAGAATGCGATGGAGGCGATGGGGGATCACGGTATGCTGATCGTCAGAACTTACAACTATAACGACGGGCAAAAATCGGTGATCGAATTCGAGGATACCGGTAAAGGGATTCCGAGTGCAGATCTGGAACGGATTTTTAATCCCTTCTTCTCCAGCCGGCACGAAGGGACCGGCCTGGGGCTATCTATTGTTCATCGAATCATTAGCGAACACGATGGCGAGATCAGCGTCGAATCCGAGGTTGGCAAAGGGACCACTTTTAAGATTGTTTTTTAAACTCTTCCCGCTTCTCGATGTGTTTTTCAAAAGTATTTAAAACCATGTGCCCCTCTTTACCGGCAAAGTAATTTTCCAGAGTTTGCAGAATCTCTTCTGACTTAAACGGTTTTTTAATATAGTTAGCTACATAGCCGGAGGTTGCTTTGTCCCACTTTTCGTCGTCTTCCCAGGCGGTGAGCATGGAGACCCCAATATTTTCACCATAATCTTTGCGCAGTTTGCCCAAAAAGGTTAAACCGTCCATTTCGGGCATTTTGATATCGAGAAATAAAAAACGGACTTTATTACCACCCAGACCCATTAATATCTTGTTCTTTTTAAGAATATTAAACGCAGCGGTGGCCGAATTGGCAACTATTACCTGATATTTGTCCGTATCTTTAATCGTAGCGGCAATGGTATTGGCGACATCAACCTCGTCATCAACGATCATCACTAATGGCTTTGCCATGAAAAATCACCTCTTGAGGAAATTCTCTCATATCGACTATCAGGCGTCAATTGTTAATGGGGAATTGTATTTATTTTTAGCTCAACTTTGACTGATCTGGCCAGCAGCCCGGGTTCTTTGGTGGGTGGGGAAATTACAAGTTGTCCGGACATAGTCAGCATTTGAAAGTATTGCATTGAGCAGATCCCCGGATGGAGGCCTAATCTGAATATCCAGGGCAGACCATTCTTTTTAGCCGCCCAGCGGGCAATTCTGCTTTCTGGGAGGCCTAAGAGACTTCGATACTTAAATGTCTGTGAGTGAGTCACTCCTGATATTCCCTGGCTCATGTTACTTCTTCGAGAAGTTTCGATGAAAATTTCACCTGCTAGACGTGTTATAATTCCTATCAGTCATGTTAATTAAACAGCTAAAAATACTAATACTGGCGTTATTATTTGCCCTGGTTTTTATTGTTCTCATCTCTTTATTGCCGGCGGCAAAATCTGAGGAAATTGTACCCAAAGAAAAAAAACACTCCGATAAGGGAATTTACATCACTTATCATGTAGCCAAAACACAGGGGATGCTCAACAATATTCTGCGCCAGGCTAAGCAGGTGGGGATAAATACTATTGTGGTCGACTCAAAATGGTTCCTGGAAGGTCCGATTCTCGAATTACTCAAACAAAAAAAGATTACCAAAGATTATCGGCCGGAAGTGAACGAGGACTTTGCTCTATTAGTTAAAAACTTTCACGATCAGGGATTTATTGTCAGCGCTCGCTTGGTCGTTTTTAAGGACGATCGGCTTGTCCTGTCGAGAAAAGATCTCGGTGTTCGATTGGGGAATGATATTTACCGCGACCATAAAGGGGGGAAGTGGGCCGATCCATATTCTGAAGAGGTGCGTTTGTATAATGAATTGATCGCCGAGAGTGCCGCTTTGTCGGGGGTGGATGAAGTGCAGTTTGACTATATCCGCTTTCCGGCCGAGGGGAAAGCGGTCGACGCGGTCTTTCCGCACGAAATCGCCGATGTCAGCCGAATCGATATCATTTGTTCTTATCTGGAGGCGGTGCAGAAGCGGTTAAAGAAATACAATGTTTCGATCGCAGTTGATATTTTTGGTGTTACGGCCTGGCAGAGCAATAAGGATAATCAAACCCTGGGCCAGGATGTTAAACGGATGGCGCCTTATATAGATGTTTTATCTCCGATGCTTTATCCTTCACACTTTCATCAGGGGTACGATGGTTTTGCCAATCCGGGGAGCGAACCGTATTACTTTATGAGTCAGGGGGTTAAAAAAACAAAAGAGCTCCTTTCTAATGAAGCTGTGGCGGTTGTCCCTTGGTTACAAGGCTTTAACATGAGCTCGCCAAACTT